>CAZRTU010000150.1:0-5222 GCA_964603075.1 uncultured bacterium | reverse complement strand
ACACAACAAGACATATTGAATATTGCCTAAGTTACTTTTTAACTTATCTTACTCATGTGTTTGTTTCATTAATTACTTAGTGTTGGCGATTAAAATGTCAAAAATAGAATTAAGGGTAGGAGATATAACGGCTCAAAAAACGACGGCTATAGTAAATGCTGCGAATAAGGCTTTGGCTCCTGGTGGGGGAGTGGCGGGCGCAATACATGCTAAGGCTGGTCCCAAACTATGGGAGGAGTGTAAGAGACTGGGTGGATGTGAAACGGGAGATGCGAAGGTTACCAGGGGTTATAATTTGCCAGCAAGGTATGTGATACATACAGTAGGACCAATATACACTGGTTCTCCTCAGGATCCCAAATTTCTTGCCAGTTGTTATGAGAATAGCATAAAAATTGCTTATGAGAAAGGTATAGATAGTATTACCTTTCCATCCATTTCGACGGGTGCCTTCAGGTATCCCGTAGACAAAGCCGCCGTAGTTGCTATCAACGCAGTAAAAGAGACCCTGAAGAAATACCCCCTTAAGCTTGTCAGATTTGTACTATACGATCAGAAGACCTTCGATATCTACAGTAGGGTTAAGGAAAGACTCTCCTGACGATTTCTTTCCCTTCACCTTTCCCTCTTCTCTTTGCACTTTTCACTCTTCCTTCTTTACTCGGGGGAGGGGTGATTTTTATTGTTAATTTTCTTAGTTTACATAATATATCTTATCAGACGTTGCTGAAATAAAGCAGTTTGGGATAGGGGGGGTAAATTAAGTTTATACGATATTTTATATCTTATACTATTTTCTATTCGCTGTTTTCTATTTTCTGCCTTTAACTAAACGATTCAATAAGTGTCTCTTATTTGCCTTTCTCTTCTTAACTCTCTTCTGATGAGGACGAAGAGAATAAGGGCATTTATACAAGATGAGATTGACACCGCTAGTGCTAAGGCATTTACTCCAAGTATATTTCTGAGCGATAGTGCTATTGCAAGATTTATTGCTACTGCAATCAGACTAACGAAGAAGGGGGTCTTGGAATCTTTTTTAGAATAGAAAATGCTTGCAAATACACGTGTGAGAGAGATCCCGATTATTGCCGGCGAAAAGAACCTTAGGCAGGATGCAGTATAGATTGTATCGCTTGGCGAAAAGTTACCATGCTGGAAGAGCAGTTTTACAATGAAATTTGCAAAGAAATATACCAGAATGGTTATTGGAAGGATTATGGAAATGGAGAGTCTCATGGAACTTGCGATGGTTTTAAGTCCACCTTTGCCTTGGCTTATCTCTTTTGATAGGGTGGGCAAGACTACATTAGCTATGGCAACACCAATAATACCAACCGGTAAATGCACTAAGCGATAAGAATAATTTAAATACGATATGGCACCAGTCTTTAGGAAAGATGCTATGAGTGTGTTGACTACTGTATTTATCTTGCCTGCCGCAAAACCAATTGCAATTGGTATCATAATCTTTATAACCCTTATAAATTGTGGATTCAGAAGGTTCAGCCTGGGTTTAAACCGAAACCCATCTTTTGCAGCCCAGACTATCATATATAATAAATGTAATGCACTTCCTACTATAATACCTATAGCCGCACCTACTATACCAATCTTAGCGTAGAGAAACCATGAAAAGCCTATAATGCCGACATTGAAAAATACAGGGGCAAAACCTGTCGTAAAGAACCTTCCGTGATAATTTAATATACCCATGAAAATTGCGGATATAGTGATGAATATGAGGAAAGGAAATATAATCCTGGTGAGAAAGAGGGCGAGGGCATACCTTTCTCCTGTGAATCCGAATGCTATTATTTTCACCAGATAGGGAGCAAGCAGAATTCCAATTATTGATATTATAACTGTGATAAACAGAAAATTGGTAATAATAATGGATGCAAATCTATCCGCCTCCTCCCCACTCTTCTGCTCGGAGTGCTCTGAATAGATAGGAAGAAAGGATGGCGTGAGTGACCCTTCCGCCAATTCGTCTCTCAGGATGGTGGGTATATTGAATGCGACCCTGAAGGCATCCATAAACATGGTCGCACCGAATAGGTGAGCCAGTGTCATCTCTCTTAAGAGACCACATGCTCGTGAGATGGCAGTTCCGAGAGAAAACCCAAATGCCTTCTTTATAAGCATAACAAGATAACGTAATAATTAAAACATCGAGACTTATTAAAGTCCCTGCTGGCTGGTGCCTACTGGTTAACCCATAGTCCGTAGTGCCTATTGCCTAATTGCCTAATTGGCTGAGCTAACACAAAAAACCCAATTAAAAGAGTAAACTCAATAAATCCGACAAAATCGATGAACAGTATAGAATAAATGGTAGGTTTCTGAATTATATCATCAAA
Organism: uncultured bacterium; assembly: GCA_964603075.1. Classification (GTDB taxonomy): domain Bacteria; phylum Hydrothermota; class UBA3073; order UBA3073; family UBA3073; genus JAGMCL01. Next base: position 2,859 of record CAZRTU010000150.1, on the reverse strand, counting down.
AGGCTTTTATGTCAAGAAAAAATTGGAAGTTATTTATAATCTCCGACAAATACATTTTGCTTTTACGTGGATGCAGTGATTCGCACTTCATATAAGCCGAAAAAACCCAATTAAGGACTACATCATATATATTGATACTATTTTTTATTTTTATACCCCATATTGGGCTTAAAAACGTAAAATGCGACTTAGATGCATTCATCGGATTTACCAGATAATTCAGCTCTTTTGATTATCTCAGTTAATTCTTTGAAAAAGATCAGTTGATTTTTTTCTTGACTTTTTATCGAATTGAGGATATAATTATTATGAAATCTGGATAGGAATTCTCCTCGCGATTTTGGTCTCTTGGTTTTATTTTTTTTACACCCACCCTAAAGCACTGGGAGAAACATGCCCGTCATCTTCTGGACTTTAGTCGGTTTTTTGTCGGGTTCCATTCCCTTTTCATACCTGATTGTCCGTATTTTTTTATCTCTTGATATCCGTGATTACGGTGATAGGAACCCCGGCGCAGGTAACGCTTGGAGACTTGGGGGATGGCCTATTGGCTTACCTTCAGTGATACTTGATATCTCAAAGGGGGCTGTTCCCGTCGGCATAGCTCACTATATTTACGGTATATCAGGCTGGGCTTTGGTGCTTCCAGCGCTTGCGCCTATCTTCGGCCATGCATTTTCTCCATTCCTCGGTTTTAAAGGTGGTAAATGTGTTGCGGTTACGTTCGGTGTCTGGTTTATCTTAACTATGGTTAAGGGTGCTCTTGCTTTAGGGGCTATCACAGGTGTATTTTTTCTTTTTCAGGCAGTCGATTCCTGGACAGTAATATCTGGATTCTTTGGATTTTGCCTGTATTTGCTTTATCAAAAATCGGGAAGTTACATTCTCGCAATCTGGTTTGGGAACTTACTTATATATCTACATAGATATCGCTTTGAATTAAACCACAAAATGCAACTCCGTCCCTTCTTCCAGAGAATATTGAGAAGAGGTTACTAATTAGTATATAAAGACGACCAAAGACCGAAGACTAACATAACTAAGGGCTATGCACTACAAGGAAAAAGAGACCAAAGACATAAGACAAAAGACCAATGACTCCAAGACTCTATGACCCGATGACTGTTTTTAATTGACCCTATGACTCGTCGTATGTAGACCTAAAAACTATGGACATTATTAAATATAGACCAATCGGTATTATTCATTCTCCTTATAAGGAGCCTAAGGGTGTTCCAATCCAGTCCTCTGCTGCTAAAGAAGTGAATGGTTCTATTGAGGTGTACCCCGAATATGCAGCAGGGTTGATAGATATTGAAGGGTTTTCCCACATAATTCTTCTATTCCATTTCCATCTATCCAGAGGTTATTCTCTAAAAGTCAAGCCCTATCTTGATGATGAGTTACACGGTCTTTTTGTGACGAGAGCGCCGTCCCGCCCTAACCCTATTGGTCTCTCAGTCGTACGCCTCATAAGAAGAGAAAATAATATGTTGTTTATTCGAAATGTCGATGTGGTTGACGGTACTCCACTTCTGGATATTAAACCCTTCGTCCCTGATTTCAACCCCAAAGAGGAATACAGGATAGGGTGGCTTCAAAAACACATACACAAACTGCATAAAACAAGGGACAACGGAAGATTCATGAAACAAGAAGATTAGGATAAGACAGTAAACTCAATTTCTAATTTTGGTATTATTTGGGAGGTGATGTTATGGCAAAGGAGTATCCTTATGGCAGTGGTCCTATAAAGTGGGTCTCTACCGACTGGTTGGAAACACACCTCGATGACGAGAAGTTGATGATCTTAGATACACAGCCAAACGCACATGACTACATACTTGAACACGTTCTTGGTGCGATATATATGAATGAAGGGCTACTGCGTCTCCCGTTCAAGGGACTACCTTCGAAATACCTGCCCGTAGGCGCCCTTCAGATGTTTTTATGTAGACTGGGGCTGAGGGCAGACATACCAGTGGTTGTATATACAGGCACCGGTGAATTTAAGAAGTGGGGCGACGGTCTCGAGCAGACCATGGTTGCATATACACTCGCTCGTTTTGGCCATGATAATGTCTATATCCTCGATGGTGGTCTCGATAAGTGGAAAGAGGAGGGAAAAGAACTTACCAAGGTGTTTCCCAAGGTAGAAGAGTCTCACTTTGTTCTGAAGATAAGGAGTGATTACTTTATTGAATACGATGAATTTAAAAGAATAAAGGACAGAGAGGATGTGATATTGATCGATGCACGACCTTCAGATGTTTATGAAGGGCAGGGCCCCTGGGTAAAACCAGGTCACATTCCAGGTGCTGTAAATTTACCCTGGGCGAGTCTTATGGATGGTAAGAACAAGCGACTGCTTAAAACTGATGATGAGATAAAATCTATACTTGACGAGCATGGAGTGAATCCAGAAAAGACCATTTTCTGTTCTTGCGGTACTGGAAGGGAGGCTACAAATGAATTCGTACTCTTTAAGTTCTACATGGGATATCCCAAGGTCAAGATTTACGAAGGCTCCTTTACGGAGTGGACCTCCTACCCAGAGAATCCAACGGTCGTAGGCAAGAATCCTCGATAGACTTCAATACCGTCTAAACGATACAGGACTATAGTATGTTATTTGAACGCATCATATCAGAAGGTCTCTCGCACTACTCCTACCTTATTGGTGATGGTAAAGACGCCGTGGTAATTGATCCCAGACGAGACTGCGAAATATATATCACAAAAGCACACAAACAGGGTATGCGGATAAGATATATCCTGGAGACTCATAGAAACGAGGACTATGTAACGGGCTCTGTTGAACTGGCTTCAAGAATCCAAACCGAGATCTGGCATGCAGAT
>CAZRTU010000149.1:0-5223 GCA_964603075.1 uncultured bacterium | reverse complement strand
GAAAGGTCTTATCCTTGGGGATTACACCCTTACCGATTTCGAGGTCACCCAAAATGGCAACGTTGTGGTTGTGACTTATAAAGTGTCGGTTCAGGAAACGATTGAGGGGAAAGTTCTACCAACTGCGCCAGCTTCGAGACTCACCGTATTCTTTAAAACAGACAAGGGATGGCAATATATTGCGCATGCAAATCTCAACCCCATGCCTAAAAACTGAATGATGGAGTTAGATTAAGAGATAAGATGTAAATATTTTAGGTATTATTTTTCTATCTTTCCCCCAGATATTCCTTGGTTTCGGGACCCGAATATGACGTGAGCGGATTTCCGCTGCAGCCGTTGTTAAATTGCGTCCATAACACCAGAGGGATCGCCTACCCTCTGACCAGCATCAAACCCGTATTAATATATTCTCACGTTACTCAATCGGAAGCTACGTTACGAATAATAGAGATAAAAAGGAGAGATGAAAAGAATAGTGATAGTTAACGATGGTTTGGGTCCTAACAAAGGGGATCAGGCGATCCTGGTTTCCATGCTTGATGGTTTAAAACAAATCCTTCCTCGCACTCTGATCTCGACGTTCCCCAATTCGGGAATGCATCGGATAGGTCAATACCTCAAATTTATAAGGGCTTTAAAGAAGGCGGACTTGTTTATCTTTGGAGGAGGACAGGAGATTCAAGACCACGCCTCCCTTGCTTTTCTTATCTCGGGGCTGCTCAAGATAACTCTCGCTAAACTTCTGTCCCGACCAATAATGTGTTACGCTATAGGTGCTGGTCCAGTTGCTAGGAGTGTGGGAAAGTTACTTGTCCGTTTGCTCTTGAATAAGGTTGACATGATAACCGTACGTGATGAGAACTCTTATGAGTGTTTAAGGAGATTGGGGGTAACAGATCCACCGTGCTTTGTTACTGCTGATCCCTGCTTTGCCCTTATCCCGGACAATGACCACCAGGCTATGCGCATCTTCGACTTAGAGGGAATTGGGGAGACTAATGAGCCAAGAATTGCCATCGCACCTCGTCGTTGGTTTCATTATAGTCACTATTTGCTTCCTATGTCAATAAGGGCAAGATTTTTTTCTCTTCGTGGTCAAGATGAATACACCCGCCTGATAAATATATTAGCTCAGACTGCCGATCATTTAATAGAGACTCAAAGGGCTCAGGTAATCTTTATACCCATGAGGTCTGCTTCTGGTAAATTCGATCCTGGTCAGGATGATGATCAGGTCTCCAGGGAGATCATCAATCTTATGAAACACAAGGAGAATGTTTTTCTTTTAAGGGGTGATTATTCGCCCAATGTGTTAAAAGCCTTCCTCGGAGGGATGGATTTGGTCATGGGTATGCGGATGCACTCACTAATTTTTTCCTCTATGATGAATGTTCCAGTAATAGGACTGGCATTGTCAGAGAAATTCTATCCACTTTTTAAGATGATCGGTCAGAGCAGGTATCTTATAGGCCTGCAGGATGTCAGTTACAGAATTTTAGTCGAAAAAATCAAAATGGCTCTATCCAAAGCAAAGGAAATCAAGGATGAGTTGGAATTGCGTAAGAAAGGTTTGCAGGAGCTCGCTCTCTCCAATATTGCATATGTCCAGAAGATACTAATAAACAAAGGGTCAAAATATGTTTATACCGTCTCTCATCAACCTATATAACCTTAGAAGGCAGCAGTGGTTACAAACTGAGCAGCTCGAAGAGATACAGCAAAAGAAGCTCAGGAGGATGATTAGGCATGCATACGAAAATGTAATCTATTACCGCAGGCTCTTTGACTCAGCTGGGGTAAAACCTGAAGACATCAAGACTGCGGAGGACTTACAAAAGATTCCAATCACCACTAAAGAGCAGCTCCAGAAATTGGAACAAAAAGAGATCATTGCAAAAGGCATTAACCCCAATAGGTGTAAAAAACTCAGGACGTCTGGATCAACCGGAGTTCCCTTATCAATTTTCTTCAGGCGCAAGGATTTTGAATTCTATAACCTGGTGTGGGCGAGGACATCCCTGGAATGTGGGCAAAGGCTATGGGACCGTTTCGTATATCTTAAAGCTATACCGCCTCCGAGGCCGAGACTTTGGTTTGAGCATCTCGGGGTATGGAAGAAACAGGTCGTTTCCTACAGATATACACTTGAAAAGCAAATCGAGGATCTGAGGCGTTTAAGACCACGTGTTATAAAGGCTTATAGCTCAAAACTCTTTGAATTAGCTATGTATATAAAGAAAAAGGGGATTAAAGACATGCGACCCAGATTTATTATGACCATGGGGTGTACTCTGGATCGTGAGTCGCGGGAGATGATTGAGTCTGCATTCAGTACAGAAGTGTTTGATTGCTACGGCGGTTTTGAATTGGGTTGCATAGCCTGGGAGTGTTCAGAGCACAAAGGTTATCACATAAACTGCGATTCGCTTGTATTGGAATTGATAAAAGATGGAAAAGCAGCTACTCCAGGGGAGAAAGGAAAAATAGTATGCACTGCACTCCATTCTTTCGCCATGCCATTCGTAAGATATGAAATAGGGGATGTTGGTATCCTAAGTGACGAAAAATGCCCGTGTGGAAGGGGCTTACCATTACTAAAGAGCATTGAAGGACGAACCGATGACCTATTTGTCACTCCAAGTGGTGAACTCCATACTTCACCAGGTCTTATTGTCTATTTTAAAGCTGTCTCAGGAATCAGCCAATTCAGGATCATCCAAGAAAGCCTCAAATGCATTACTGTTCAGATTAAGCCAGATAAGAACTTCTCCGAAGAGATACCCAAGCAAATCAAAGAAACATTACTAAAACTGATGGGCGGGGACCTTGATATTAGAGTGGAGGTTGTCGATACAATTCCTCCAGATCCCTCCGGAAAACTCAGATCTATTATATCAAAGGTAGATAAGGAATTATAATTCGAGAACACAAAATAGAGGTTTAATAAATGCATCTTTCTTCTATTATTGATCTATATCGTTTAAGAAAACACCAGTGGTTAAAAACCGAGAAACTTGAGGAAATACAGCGTAAGAAGCTTATATCTATGATAAAACACGCTTATCAGAATGTGAGCTATTACCACAAACTTTTTGATTCAGCCAGGATAAAACCGGATGATATCAAAAGTATGGAGGATTTACATAAAATTCCTATTACCACTAAATCAACCCTCCAGACTCTCCCAATTACTGAAATAACCGCTAAAAATGTTGATTTGAGTAAATGTGCAAGCTTAAGAACAAGCAGTAGTCATGGAGTACCATTAACTATCTATTTACGTAAGAAAGATAAGAATTTTCTGGATATGGTATGGGCGCGGGCTAAATTAGAAAATGGCCAACACTTAAGAGATAAAAGGGTTAGTATTAGAGAATCCCAATATTTCTTGTCTCAAAAAAACTGGTTTGAGCATCTGGGTATCTGGAGGAGGGTTAATCTCTCCTGTTTTGATGATGTAAAAAATCAACTGGAAATAATCGAAAAGGTTAATCCTCAAGTTATCACAGGCTATCCTTCCAGCCTCAAGCTTTTAGCAAGGACACTGCAAGAGCAAAGGAACAAAAGGGTACATCCGAGATTGATTTTTACCGCTGCCGAACTTTTAGACGAAGATTCCCGAAGATTTATCGCCTCTACATTCGGAGCCCCGGTATTCGATTGTTATGGCGCCCATGAGCTGGGGCTTATTGCCTGGGAATGTAGCAGAAAAACAGGATACCATATAAATATAGATAGTGTGGTAGTAGAATTTGTATGGAATGGTAAAGCGGTATCACCAGGCGAAAGAGGCAAACTTATATACACAGCCCTGCATTCTTATGCTATGCCTTTTATCAGGTACGATATCGGTGATGTTGGTATGAAAAGCAATGAGAAATGTCCATGTGGAAGAGGACTTCCATTGATGAAGATAATTGAAGGACGAGTGGTCGATTTTATAATCCTGCCCGATGGCAAGATGGTTTCTCCCTATTTGTTAACTTGTGACATGGAGAAGATTCCTGGCATAGCAAGATATCAGATCGTTCAGGAGAAAAAAGACTTGATTGTAGTTGTAATCATTAAAAGCCAGGAATTCGATCAGCATACAGTTATCTCAATTAGAAGGAATCTGAAGAAGGTTTTGGGAAAAGATGTTCAGATAGAGCTTAGAATTGTCGATCGCCTTCCTCCGGATAAATCAGGGAAGTTTCGGGTAGTTTTGTCTAAGGTTGATAGGTGATGGGAAAAATTTATGGCTTTTCAAATCCTTACTCAGCAACCGCAGGAGATTATTGATTCTACAATAATTTCAAAGGTCAAATCCTGGAGAAATAAGCATGTCTTCCTATAAATTCCAGGAGATTCTTTCTGTAATCTATGATTGGCTGCCAAAAAGTGTGAGAGGGTTTATCTCTCCGGTGGTAGAACCCGCGTTTTTCTTTATAAAAAGGGTATTATTGGTTGTCTCTCAAATCCGATTACCTGTTTATCTGCTTCAGGGGAAAGAGAAATGGGGTGGTAGCAATCTTGCTACCTTATTTTTTGGCTCGGAAAGGGTAGTGCTCTATATTTCGGATCTCTTATATTCTGAAGAGCCGGCAAGAGAAAGTCTGGGGAAGGTTTTCATCTGGAAGATCAAATCGAAAATCAATCTAAATATTCCCAAGGCTGACTTAATTTTCATTGGGATTGATAGATTCTTTTCCCGATTCTTATCCCGGCAGGAATTTATTATCATCCCCGAATGGGTCTTGTTCATCCTGGATCTCTCAAAGCCATTACCAGAAATCTGGGAATTGTCAAAAAACAAAAGCCTAAAGAATGACTTGAGAAAGATCAGAAAATATAAATATTCTTACGAAATGAGCTGCGATCCAGCCAAATTTGAATACTTTTATAACCAAATGCATTTACCGTATATAGCCAAAAGATTCAGAAAATTAATGCTACATACCGGGTTTCGTTATATGAAGCGAATCTTTGAAAGGGGTCAGCTTCTTCTGGTTAAACGGGGAAATGAGTACATCTCTGGAAACATTATCGGGACGTATAATAATAAAAGTGCTTTCTTCGCTCGTACAGGCATAAGAGAAGGAAAGATTGAATATTTAAAGCAGGGGGCAATAGCAGCCTCCTATTATTTTGTTATCCTTTGGGCAAAAGAAAGGGGACATAAGTGGCTCGATTTTGGCCACTGTAGACCCTTTCTTAATGATGGAGTCTTTTGTTATAAAA
>CAZRTU010000148.1:0-5258 GCA_964603075.1 uncultured bacterium | reverse complement strand
AGGTATTAAAGTGGTATAAGCATTTAAGTCTTTAATTACAAAGAATCTTGTGCTTCATTCAAGGTCTTAACTTACTGGAAAGGTATACCTATAATAAGCAAGGAGAGTCCACTACTTCATGTATTCCTTGAGCGATCTCCCATGATTTTTCAATGTTCACACGGCTTTTTATAAAGGTTTTCTCTTATAATAAAATTCGGGGACCCTACTTTGAATAAAGCTCAACGATGAGTCTCTCCTCTATCTCTTCAGGAACATCATCTCTTCTTGGCAGGTCTGCAATCTCTATCTTTATGGCCTCTTTGTCAAATGAGAGCCACCTCGGGGGAGCAACATCCATGATAAGAGCATCTTCTATATTCTTGGGAGTCTTGCTCTTTCTGAGTGTGATTACTTCGCCGACCTTAACTGCATAAGAAGGTATATCAACTCTTTTTTCGTTTACCTTGAAGTGCCCATGGGTTACGAGCTGCCTTGCCTCACTTCTGGATCTTGTAAGTCCAACACGATAGACTACATTGTCGAGGCGAAGCTCAAGGTTTTTAAGAAGCTCTTCCCCTGTCACTCCTTTCTTCATTGCGGCCTTAGCAAAATAATTCCTGAATTGACGTTCTCTCATCCCATACATTCTCTTAACCCTCTGTTTCTCCCTCAGGTGTCTACCATAGTCTGAGCCCTTTCGTCTGTAACCTTTACCCAACTCTCCGGGCTTTTTACGAGCTCTCTCAATCGCACATTTACCTGACACGCACCTTTTTCCCTTCAGAAATAGTTTTTTCCCTTCCCTTCTACAGAGTCTACAAACTGGTCCATGGTAAACTGACATACTAAATCCTCCTCTTCTTTGGTGGCCTGCATCCGTTGTGTGGGATAGGAGTTACATCTCTGATATACGTGACATTCAGGCCCGCAGCCTTTATTGCCCTAACAGCCGAGTCTCTTCCAGCCCCAGGGCCCTTAACCCACACATCAACGTTTCTCATCCCAATATCAGCAAGAGTCCTTGCGACCTTCTTGGCGCAGATACCAGCCGCATAGGGAGTTCCCTTTTTGGAGCCCTTGAAACCGATGCTACCAGCGCTGGCCCAAGATAGACAATTCCCCTCTTCATCAGTTATCGTTACAATCGTATTGTTAAACGTAGATAGTATATGTACCACACCGTTTTCAGGCGCCCTCCTCAGTCTCTTCTTCTTCATCGATTTCCCCCACTATAATTTCAAAATCCGAATACCCAATTTCCAACAAAATTCCAAGACCCTAATGCCAAATTAAGTACACCGATAATTTTGATATTTGACATTTAATTGGGAATTTGTAATTGGAAATTCGACGTTTATTTTTTTGCCTTGGTCTTCTTCTTTAGCGCTATAGAACCCTTCTTAGGTCCTTTCCGCGTCCTTGCATTGGTTCGAGTTCTCTGACCTCTAACAGGCAGTCCTCTCTTATGTCTGAGACCCCTGATACAGTTTATGTTTATAAGTCTCTTTACGTTCTCTTGAACTTCCTGTCTCAACGCACCCTCTACCTTGTACTCTGCCTCAATCACTCCCCTGAGTGCCTCGATCTCCTCATCATTCAAATCCTTTACCCTCCTGTCTGGCGAGACCCTACTCTTCCCCAGTATTTTGTTGGCAGAAGTCCTACCTATACCATATATGTAGGTAAGTGCTATCTCTATCCTCTTATTTGTCGGAAGTTCAACACCAGATATTCTCGCCATCCATCCTCCTTATAACTACAAAACCCAAGTCTCAAATCACAAATACCAAAAATTTTTCAATATCAAAATAATAAATGAAAAGCATTTTTGGGGTTTCAGTCATTAGAATCTGAATTTTGTTTGTAATTTGGTGCTTGCGTTTTGTCGTTTATATTATGGTGCTTGTGTTTTGGCGATTAACCGTTATCCCTGTCTCTGTTTATGCTTGGGATTCTTGCATATGACTCTAAGTATGCCTTTCCTCTTAACTATCTGGCATTTGGCGCATATCTTTTTAACTGAAGCCCTTACTTTCATGTTAAATATCCTCTTTAGTTCTATCTCCCGAGAAAGATCGATTTTTTGATCTCTCTTCACTTGAATCTATGAAGTATCCGCCCCCTGGATAGGTCATAAGGTGAAAGTTCTACGACAACCCTATCTCCAGGAAGGATCTTTATAAAGTTCACTCTCATCTTACCTGAGACGTGTGCTAATACCTCGTGTCCGGTATCAAGAACCACCCGAAACATCCCCCCCTTAAGTGCTTCCTGTACTTTGCCTTCAACTCTTATTCCCTTTTTCTCAGCCATAAATCGGTAGAACGTAATTCACATAAGGATTAACGCCCAAAATTATCAGGAGCGAATCAGCCTGGGATGTCAGTATGAGACCTTTCGCCATCTCTCTTTGTAAGTGCCTGTCTTACTCTCTCGTAAACCTCGTCTATACTTCCTCTGCCGTCGATCTTAATCAGAATACCCTTCTCTTTGAAATATCTAATTAGTGGATGGGTCTTCTCTTTATAGACAGCCATCCTCTTCCTCGCAGTAACCTCTGTATCGTCCTCTCTGGTAATCAGCTTGGCACCACATTTATCACATATACCAGCCCTTCGGGGCGAGTTCGTCAAGAGGCTGTACACCTCTTTACACTTTGGACATATTCTCCTTTTGGTTATCCTTTCTATCGCATCTTCAAAGTCCAATGTGATATAAAATACACAATCGAGATCTATCCTTTCGAACAAAACTGCCTGCTGGAGATTCCTTGGAAATCCATCGAGAACGAAGGAATCTGGTAGATTTGCTTCCAATATCTTAATAACAATGTCATCCGGGACAAGCTGACCTTTTTTTACATATTCTCTCGCCTCAACACCCGCCTCTGTACCCTTAGAGATCTCTTCCCTTATTATATCTCCCATTGAGACAAACGGTATACCCAAACCTTCAGCCAGCCTTGTCGCCTGGGTACCTTTACCACATCCCGGGGGTCCTATGAACAATATCCTCATTATTACCTTCTACCTCTAATCTTGCCTTTCTTGAGGAAGCCGTCGTAGTGTCTCATCGTAAGTTGAGCCTCTATCTGCCTTACCGTATCGAGTGCAACACCCACAACTATTAGAACAGATGTCCCACCAAAGACAAAAGGTGCATTCAACTTTCGCAGGATTATAGCCGGGAATATGGCAACCGCTGCAAAGAACAGCGCCCCGGGTAATGTCACACGGGATATTATTCTATCAATGTAGTCAGCCGTGTTCTTACCTGGACGAACTCCTGGGATGAACCCACCGTATTTCTTCATGTTATCAGCGATGTCGACAGGGTTTAGTATAACCGCCGTATAGAAATACGCAAAGAATACTATGAGGCCTGCATAGATTATATTATAAAGCCAGTTGGTTGGCGAAAAAAAGGCAACCAGAGTCTGTACCCAGTCACTGCCAGAAAAAAATCTCGCAATGGTTGCCGGAAAGGTAAGGACTGCCTGGGCAAATATTATAGGTATTATACCCGCCGCATTCACATTAAGGGGTAGATGGGTGGACCTTCCACCGTATATTTTCCTTCCTATAACCCTCTGGGCATACTGGACAGGTATCCTTCTTTGAGCCTGAGTTATCAATACAACACTCGCAATTATCACGATAACAACCACTACTACAAATAGAGCTGCAAGGGGTGACATGGCTCCAATGCGCACCATGTTAAACGTTGATATGGTATCTCTTGGGAATCTTGCGATTATTCCTATCATTATTATCAGGGATATACCATTCCCAATACCTCTATCTGTAATAAGCTCACCAAGCCACATTATAAATAATGTTCCCGCAACAAGTGTGAGTACAGAAAGGAGTTTAAAAGACAACCCTGGGTCTATGACAACAGGCTGACCAGAAGGGGCTCTTGCAGATTCAAGAAAAATGCATACGCCGATTGCCTGTATGGCTGCTATTCCCACTGTAAGATATCTCGTATACTGATTCATCTTTCTCCTTCCCTCTTCCCCCTCTCTGTGTAGCTTCTGGAAGTAGGGAATAGCCGCACCAAGGAGTTGCATAATAATAGAGGCGGATATATAAGGCATTATTCCCAGTCCAAAAATCGCGCCGGAGGAGAGCCCTCCGCCGACGAATATATCGTAAAGCCCAAGAGCAGTGGTTCTGGCACTCTCGAAGAAACTGGAAAGGGCAGCCGTATTGATCCCCGGCATGGGTATATGTCCCCCTAACCTGTAAACTGCAAACATGGCGAGGGTAAAGAAAATCTTGTTTCGCAAGTCTGGTATTTTAAATGCATTCCTGAAGGTGGCAAACATATTAACCTGTTTGTAAAAGTATGATTAAAAAACTACATTCTCATCTGTAAGACTCATTCCTTATCCTTTACCTCACCTTCTTTAAGGGCAGTCTCCTTCTCTTCCTTCTCCTCTTTCTCTTTCTTCTCTACTCCCTCTTCTCCTTTCTCTCTTCCCTTTTCCGTCTCTTCTTTAGGTTGCTTCTCTTCAACCGTCTCTAAAACCACACTCCCTCCTGCTGCCTCTATCTTATCTTTTGCAGATGATGAAAGCCTAATGCCCTCGATCGTCAATTTCCTGTTGAGTCCTCCCTTACCGAGTATCTTCACCCTTCTACCCATTTTTATGAGTCCTTTATCATATAGATATTCCTCGCTTATAACTGTCCCATCATCAAATCTATTCAGATCACAGATATTAAGGATCTCATAATCAACCGCCACCGGGTTCTTAAATCCCCTCTTGGGTAGTCTCCTATACAGTGGTGTCTGACCCCCCTCAAACCAGGGAGATATCTTCTTGCCTGCCCTTGACCTTTCCCCCTTGTTTCCTCTGCCGGATGTTCCTCCAACACCTGAGGAGACTCCCCTACCGCGTCTCTTCCTCTTCTTTCTGGAAATTTTCTTGAGAGCATTCAGCATACCGTCTCCTATCCAATCTCTTCGACCCTCACAAGGTGCCTTACTTTGTTAATCATGCCCCTTATCTGTGGTGTATCGTTATGCACCCTTTCGTCGTTCGGATGACGAAGTCCAAGGGCCTCGAGAGTACGCTTCTGGTCGTATCTAACCCCTATCTTACTTCTTGTCTGAATGACCTTTATCTTCTTCATATAGCCCGCTATTATCTATAAACTTACACCCCTGATCTTCTCGATCTCCTCCCTGGTCCTCATCGACAGAAGCCCCTGTAGGGTAGCTTTCACAAGATTCTTAGTAGTATTGCTACCAAGAGACTTGGTAAGGAC
>CAZRTU010000147.1:0-5260 GCA_964603075.1 uncultured bacterium | reverse complement strand
GGCGCCCTCAGTGTAGTTTATCCCTGAGTATTTGAGTATAAAGAAACTTCCCGCTATCATCAAAACTGCAGAGAGATATACCCCTGAATTAAGGGCATTCTGTGGATCTCTCACAGCACCACTCTTTACCCATAAGGCTCCAATTATACTGCACACAATACCCCAGGATGCAAGCATTAGGGGCAGCATGACGAGATTTCCCTTAAGCACTGTCAATCCCACTCCTATGGCAATTGTGGCTATAATCGACTCAACATAAGACTCGAGCAGGTCTGCACCAAGCCCTGCCGTATCTCCAACGTTGTCACCCACGTTGTCCGCTATCACAGCGGGGTTTCTCGGGTCGTCCTCGGGTATATTCTGCTCAACCTTTCCTACAAGGTCTGCGCCCATATCTGCACCCTTTGTGTATATACCGCCTCCTGCACGTGCAAACAGGGCAAATAGAGAAGCTCCCATTGCATAACCGCTTATCGCTGTCGGTTCTCCCCTGAATACCACAAAAACTGCCGAGAGCCCGAGGAGTCCTATGCCAACCACAGCAAGACCAGTGGTCGCACCGCCTGTGAATGAGATCGAAAGTGCCTCCTTAAGACTCCTGCGCGCACCCTCTGCAGTCCTTGAATTGGCTCTCGTGCCTACAGACATGGCGAGATATCCAGAAATGGCAGAAGCAATTGCCCCAGTAACGAACGAAACCGCTGTCCGCCAGTCTACATCGAGCCCCATCCTGCCCAAAAGAATAAGGAAGATTGTGAACACCACAACTACAATAAATACATAAACATACTCTCTCTTCAGGAATGTGCGTGCGCCACTCTGTATCAGTGCCGATATCTCCCGCATCTTCTCATTCCCCTGGGGTTTCTTTATAAGAGAGATTGCGAATATTAGAATTACCAGAAGCGCCAAGCCACTTGCGCCAAAAGGCATCCACATATATCCTCCATATTAAGCCCTACACTGTATCTTAATAACTCGCTAAAGTATACCACAGTGGCTACCAAAAGTCAAGAAAAAAATCTTGACTTTTTATCTTTTGTATGATATAATACAAACGGTTTATGGTTAAGAGATAAACCAGAAGGGGTGTCTCTCAATCCTCTGCCCTCAGGGCGAGGTAGTTCTATTTAGGGGCTTTTGACAACTGTTTCTACGCTATGGGGGGGTGAAATGCCGGAAGAGATAAAGGTCTTCGGAGGCAACTCCAATCCTGCTTTAGTTGAAAAGATCTGTGATTATCTGGGGGTAAAAGCAGGGAATATGGTATGTAAGAGGTTCTCGGATGGTGAGATATTTGTGAAGATAAATGAGAACGTAAGGGGTGAGGATGTCTTTCTCGTCCAGTCTACACAACCACCTGCTGACAATCTTTTTGAACTTCTACTCATGATAGATGCGGCAAGGCGGGCATCTGCCAAGAGAATCACGGCAGTAATCCCCTACTTCGGCTATGCAAGGCAGGACAAGAAAGATGAACCAAGGGTCCCAATTTCTGCCAAATTGGTGGCGAATCTTCTAACAACGGCTGGCGCGGAAAGGATACTAACCTGCGACCTCCATGCTGAACAGATCCAGGGCTTCTTCGATATACCCTTTGACCATCTATACTCTTTACCAGTCTTTTTAGAATACGCAAAGAACAAAGACCTATCAAATTTCGCTGTCGTATCACCTGATGCGGGTGGTGTTAGGCGGGCGTGGGGGTTTGCCAAAAGGCTCGGGGGGCTGCCAATAGCAATCGTTGATAAGAGGAGATCTGCTCCAAACAAATCCTATGTTATGAACATTATTGGAGATGTTAGAGGTAAAAATGCTCTCATCATCGATGACATAATTGACACGGGAGGTACGATTGTTGGGGCGATAGGGGCATTAAAATCCTCCGGGGCAAACGACGTCTATTGTTTCTGCACACATCCACTTCTATCTGGTAAAGCAAAGCAGACTATACCGTCTTCTGAAATTACTCAGTTTATAACCACTGATACCATTCCCACTGAGTGGGATTTCAAAAAGCTGAAGATCCTGACAGTCTCCAAACTCCTTGGAGAGGCTATATCCAGGATTCACAATAGCGAATCCATAAGCTCGCTATTCGTATGAGCCCTTAATTTATAGATCAAGCCATGTATCTAACCAACATTTCTGGTAGTGTCAAATAGAATATGACAAACCACAGAGGCAATATTGAATATCAAATATTAAACCTGCCTGCGGGTAGGCAGGTATCAAAAATTAAACGGCGTAATGCGTAGCGTAAATCGCAGAGCGAAACGGTAAAATGTAAGAATTCAAAAATGCTCTGAGCACTCTGCGTGCTCTGTGGTTGAAAAAGTGGGATAAAGAGATTGGTCTTATAAGAGGTCACAGAGTAAATTTAATCTTCTGTTTATAAGAAATTGAATTAACAGGGATTGGAAGAGAATCGTATGAGATTTGAAAATAAAGATGAAAAATACAATAAAAAATCTCTTTAAATCCCGTTAAATCCCTGTTTAAAAAAGAATAAATTATCAGAGGAGAAGGGAGACGAGAGAGGAGGGATTGATGATTTTTCGCCCTTCGCTTTTCGTAAGTTTATAATTATGCATTGCTGATTGGTAATTTTGAATTGATTCCTCTTTACTCTCTGTGGTTCCCCTGCACCATATATAGGTGCAGGGTGAATCTGTGGTTAAGTTTTTGACAATACCAACATTTCTATTAGGGAGGAAGTATGAAGACCCTGAAGTTTGAGGAAAGGGAGAAAGCCGGCAAAAGCCATGCCAAGCAATTGAGAAGAGAGGGTAAGATTCCGGCTGTGATATATGGTCATGGAGAAAACCCACAGAAAATCTATATAGAGAAGAGTGATCTAAAATCTTATACGCACGAACATAAAGAAGAGATTATAAGACTGGGCGGAGGAAGGGGAAAGAATGTCGTGATAAAGGAAGTTCAATACAACCCTGTAACTGGCGAGGCAATGCACATAGATTTTATGCACATCCACAAAGGTGAAAAACTTAAGGTATCCATTCCAATAATCCTGGAAGGTACTGCTCACGGAGTTAAAGAGGGCGGGGTAATGGAGCAGTGGATAAGAGAGATTGAGATAGAGTGCCTCCCCAAAGATATACCGAACGAATTTACCCTGGACATTGCCGGACTTGGTGTCGGCGAATCCCTTCATATAAGAGATCTTTCGGTCGGTGACGAGATAAAACTACACGTGAACCCTGATGATACTGTAGTCAGCGTGATGGCGCCGAGGAAAGAAGAGGTTAAACCCGTAGTTGAAGAGGAGGAGATAGTCGAAGAGATAGAAGAGGAGGCAGTGGGGGAGGCAGAAGAGAAAGAGCCAGAGAAAGAAGAATGAATATAATACTCGGTATAGGTAATCCTGGCAGAGAGTATGAATACACCAGGCATAACGTCGGCCACATTCTTATTGACAATCTGTCTCGCGGGTATCTCTGTCCACTCAAGACAGGAAAAGGAGACTACCTGTATGCCGACGCCAAAATAGGAGCACAACCCTGCAAAATAGTGAAATCCTTGGTTTTTATGAACAATTCGGGAGTAGTTTCCAGACAACTCTCCGTCCTCCCTGGATTTTCTCTATCTGAATTTCTTGTTGTAATGGATGACTTCGCCATCCCTCTCGGCAAACTGCGGATGAGAAGGTGCGGCAGTTCAGGTGGGCACAGGGGACTCGAATCCATTATATACAATCTCGACACCGAGGATTTCCCGAGACTGAGGATAGGAATAGGACCATCCGATGGCGATGCCGTAGACTTTGTGCTTTCGAGATTCACAAACTCTGAGTTGAAGATTTTGGATGAGGTATTAGAGAGGGCGAATGAAGGTATCAGGGTCTTCTTAAAAGATGGAATAGACAGGGCTATGAACTCTCTAAATTGAGCTTAAATAAACTTGAAGAAGGTTTTTTACGGATATAAATTATCCTGTTATCTGAGGTAAATTAAATGACCAAGAACGTACTCATAATAATTGGGGTGGTGGTGTTTGTGCTCATACTCGGTTTCGTCTCCATAGCGCTGTTATCAAAATACCTGACAAGTGGAAATATAGCACTGATCGAGATCGAGGACGAGATTATCGAGTCAAGACATATAATATCAAGCCTCGAAAGGGCAAAAGATAACCCGATGATAAAGGGTGTTGTGATCCGACTTAATACACCCGGTGGCTCTGTTGCACCTTTTCAGGAGATAATAAGGGAGATAGACGCACTTAAGGAAAAAGACAAGGTTGTCGTGGCGTCTCTAGGTAGTATAGCTGCGTCTGGAGGATATTATATAGCATGCGTAACTGACAGAATTGTTGCGAACCCCGGCACCATCACTGGCTCTATAAGCGTCAGGATGTCTTTCCCTTATATAGAGGAACTCGCAAGGAAGATCGGTTTTGACGTGAAGACTATTAAATCAAGGGACCATAAAGATATTGGGTCTCCGTTCAGAAAAATGACCGAAGAGGAGGAGAGACTACTCCAGGAGGTCGTGGATGATGTATATATGCAATTTGTGGATGAGGTCGTCAGGCGCAGAGGCATAGAAAAGGACAGCATCCTGAAGATTGCCGACGGTAGAATCTTCTCCGGCAAGATGGCAAAGGAATTAGGTCTAATCGACACATTGGGCTCGCTTAATGATGCCATATCGATCGCAGGTAAGCTCGCAGGAATAGTGGGAGAACCAGCGGTCGTAAAGTATAAAGAGATAAAGATGCCCCGTATATTCAGCATCTTCTCATCCATAGAAGACAGAATGGGTCTAAAGCTACAGTACTTATATAGCCCGTACTGAATCACACAGACTCAAAAACACACCGCAAGGTTTTTAGTTTATATATCTACTGAAGCCTTATGCAAGTGATTACCTGCATAGATGTGGGAGGGACCTTCATAAAGGCCGGCAACGTAGTAAATGGCAAGGTGAAGGACGAAAAGAAAACGGATACCGGCGAACCAACAATGCTCACGCGAACCCTTCTAAATATTATCGTTGAAATGGGTGGAGAGGCTGTTGGAATCGGAATGCCGGGATTGGTAGATTGCAGTGGTAGGGTCTCGTTCCCTCCCAATCTTCCAGGAATAGATCGGCTTCCTCTGAAAGAGCTCCTCGAGGAAGAGCTCAACATCCCCGTATTTGTAGACAACGATGCGAACATGGCTGCGTACGGCGAATATAAGCACGGTGCAGGTATAGGAGTAGAAAACCTCATCATGCTTACACTGGGCACGGGGATA
>CAZRTU010000146.1:4896-5266 GCA_964603075.1 uncultured bacterium | reverse complement strand
TATCTTTAGGTCAGTAAATGCCCACATAAAGTCCCATACAACCCCTTCTGTCCAGCGCTCCAGATTATACATTACATCCTCACCAAGGCATAGTCTTTCAAATGGAGCAACATCATCTGTCGTAAGATCTAACAGATAATCCTTGGTTTCTGACTCATCATAAAGCGTGCCTGCATCATCTCCTCCTAATCTACCCATATTATCCACGAGTTCCCACTTCTTATCTACAAACCACGAGGCATTGAAGTTTCTGGTTACCGAGCCCCAGTTAGTTGCCGAATCCATCGCACTTATTGTCATCGTGTGCGTACCATAAGAAAGTGGGGCACAATACCACTTAAACCCTACTTCACCAGTGTAATCATCGTAT
>CAZRTU010000146.1:0-4886 GCA_964603075.1 uncultured bacterium | reverse complement strand
CGACAAATATCACCTTGATTGAATCGAGCACCAACCCACTACCAGGAGACGGGTCGCTCACCACCGCATGAATGACAAGTTCACTACCAGCCAGACCATCTTCTACAGGAGTGACATCTGTAATTGTAGGCTGAGTTATGTCTATATAGGTATAGGTATCATAGTCAGGATATGGCTCTATATTCCCACTTTTATCAACTGCCCTACATCTAAAGTAATATGTATGGTTTTCCTGCCCCGTGAATACTTTGGTTGTATCAGTTGTTTCCGTTGTCCAGTCTATCCATGAGTCGTCGCCATCGCGATATTGAACATCAAAATAATCCAGACCAGCTCCATCTCCAGGGTCATAACCATGCCAGGACACTTGAAATGATAGAGAGTTTATAAACTTAGGGAGTGTAGCCATCCAAGATTCAGGGTGAGTATTATCTATGGTGAAGTTGCTGTCGCTCATATCAAGTGCCAGGATACTGCCTCTCGTGTCTGTTGCCACAACTGCAACCCGCACACTACTGCAGGATGTGTCAGGTATCTGCCAGATATATTCATCCGTATTCGGAATCTTCTCTATTATCGGCGTATAATCAATTATGTTATTACTGCCCTTAAGTGTGTAATATAAAGAAACAGAATCAACATTCTGCGAACTCCACCTGATAGTATCAGGTTGTAAGGTAGACAGGTTCTCACCTCCATTTGGATGGAGTAATTCAACGGCATAATTACCCTCTCTTATGCACAAGACTTTTGGGACATCGTTCTGTTCGTGATAGGTTACAATAATCCCGTCATAACTCATTGCTATTCCATTTATTCCTATTCCATAAGCATCTGAAATATTGTATTTCCATTTCAGCTTGCCGCTATGTGTAAAAGCAAATATAGTTTCAGAACTACTGTTTGTCAGATACAGCATATTTTGTGTAACTATGAGATTATTTGCCCAGTCACCGAAAGGCATAGAGAAGATGCTATCACCATCTGCTGTTAGCGCCATAAGATACTTACCATATATAAAATAGAGGGTGTCACCCCAGCCAATGGAGGGAGCAGGTGTGCGAATATTATATGAAGAAGACGGACATCCCCACCTCCACATTACACTGCCAGATGGGTCAATTGCTGTAAGTGAATCATAATTACCAGCTTTTGACACAGAATATATAGTGCCATCGCTGCCTACGGATACAGCTGAGTTTCCCTCTCCCATATCCACACTCCATT
Source organism: uncultured bacterium (assembly GCA_964603075.1). Classification (GTDB taxonomy): domain Bacteria; phylum Hydrothermota; class UBA3073; order UBA3073; family UBA3073; genus JAGMCL01. The sequence goes on along the minus strand of CAZRTU010000146.1, from coordinate 3,659 downwards.
TTCTCGTTCCATTGGAATTAATTGCATAAACACTGTCGTCAAGTGCAACATAGATTGTTCCATCGGGTCCCACTGCAGGTGTCGAGAAATATAAATGACCACTTTGTCCCTGCTTCAGGAACGATGTCCACAAAAGCAGGGTATCGTCAAAAGCATGTAGTTTTACATCTTTTGCCGCAACGGTTCCTGAGTCTCCCACGACATATACAGTGCCATCAGTTCCCATAATTGGTATACCGTAAAGTGTATTGTAATACCAGTAAACTCCAGGACCTGTTTGCCAATATAATGAGCCATTTTTGTTCAAGATGTGATAATAAGACCAGTAGCTATTACCGTTAGTTTCCCATGTGCTCCTTACAAAATGGATATAATCCTCACTGACCACACCACATTTGCCAGTTATACCATCGGAACCGTTGTGCTTATAAATCCATTTCACCGTGCCATCAGGATGGAGTACATAGAAAAGTGTATCTACTGTAGAATGGAAATATATGGTTGAATCTTCGTCTATGATGGGCATAGAAATACCACCTCCAGTAGGTGCAAATATCCAGTCCATATGTGGCGACTCGGGTCCCATCACATCTATCCTTCCAGTATGCTGTGCATCGTGCTGATACATTGGCCATGAACCATTCATAGGCAATGCAAATAAAAGGCATATTAAGATGAGAGTAACTCTTACCTTCTGCATTGTACCCCCTCCCTATCTTAGCAAAAACCCATATAGGCGAATGCCTAATGGGAGTAAAGCGCCTCTTTAGTTAAAAAAATTGATATAAGCGCTTCCTCTATTTTATCTTTAGAATCTTCTCTGTGGTCTTGGAATCTCCTGCCTCTAAAAGACAGAAATAGATGCCCCGAGAAACCTCAAACCCCCTTCTATCACGACAGTCCCATATAAGTTCACCCGACGCTCTCTCTTGAAGACCCCCGGAGAATTGTCTTATGAGCCTCCCGGTAACATCATAGATTCCAATTCTCACATTGTCTTCTCCGCCAGTCGAATAGGAGATATAATAAATGCCTGAAGATGGGTCAGGCCTTACAGTCAGGCTAAAACCCATCTCTTCAGAATAAGGTCCCTCTTCGACACCCGTAGCCTGAAAATGATATATACCAAGAGATGTATTGTCTGCCAGGTATGCGTAATCACCATAGGGTGCCACCCACTGGGGAATACCAGATGTGTTATATCTATCCACAAACTCTGGTAGTACAGGGTCTGCGGTGTTAAAAATAGAGATATAATTCTCACCGGTTATATAGAGGAAAGTATCCTGAATGGCTATATCACCGTTATCCACAAAATCTTCCAGCCAGACTGAGCCCACATAACCCATTACCGAATAATCACCTGTAAAGTCGTAGATTAAGAGGCTATCCTGAAACAGGAAATAACCATATTCTCCATCTATAAGGAAAGCCGAGTAATATAGATACCTCCCCGGGTCGAACTCGGCTAAGGGATAAGGCGTTCCTGGACAAGACGTGCTGAACACCCTGAAACTCGTAGGGTAGTCATAGAAAAATAGAAGAGTATCACAGGCAAAAAGATGCATGGTATTTATCTGTTCGGGATATGAGCCTATCTGCTGGAGACTATCACCTATGACCTGATACACCCTCAGTGTATCTCTAACACCAAATAGGTATCCACCTGCCTCTGTCATACAGAGCAGATACTGATACTCGGAAGTCGAAAAAGAACTCACCAGGGAGAGATCTGGCAGACTCAAGACCTCAAGCATATAATTCCAGGAGTTCATATTGTATACGTAATCCTGACCAACGGCAATGTCGCGAACATTCGAGGCATTGTAACTGGATATCTCTGAAGGGGATGTTGGGTCATCTAAACTGTAGCAGAATATCTCACCTGGATTCGCCAATACCAGGTAATCACTCGCGATCCTTGCAAATTGTATTGGACCTTTATCTGTGAGGTTTATTGATAGGTTATTCGGTGAGACTGGATCTGATATTCCTGCAATACCGATTCCATACCAATCTCCACCAGTTGTAGATCTATTAGATGTCATAAAGAGTAAGGTATCTTCTCTGCAGATATATCCACCGCCACCACCGTATTGAAAATTGGCTAATCCAAAGGTATCAATCAGCGTTGGACTCGAGATATCAAATAAGACCAATCTACCGCCGTGTCGATATCCATACATCACACTGTCATCTATCACAAATGAGTAATAGGTATACCATTCGTCATGAAAATATCCAGCACTGTCCGGAGAGGATGGGTCTGAAATATTAAATACCTGTACACCTCTCGATGGATAGTCGGTCCCGACATAGAGATAATCCCCACTGGAAGCTATCCCCTTACCGTAACCAACGAGTGAGAACGTGTCAACCACACAGAGTGAGTCAGGATCTGATATGTCAATCAGGTATAAGTTCAGAGTACCGTCTGTAAGATAACAATAGGGATGTCTAATGTGAAGGTAGACATTGTAATTGGGGATTCTCATGCTGTCCCTCGGAACAGGAGCCAGGGGATTACCAATGTCAAGAGCCCTGAGATATGGATACTCGTCGTAGTCCTGATAGTAGGCTATATCATCCTGAAGGATAACCCAGTGATTTGGATAGGCATTGGTAGAGAGTCCAGTAAAATAGGGAAAGGTATCCAATAAGCAAGGAGAGGAAGGATTTGTAATATCATAAAGTATAATTCCATAGCCAATATCAAATAGATAGAGATAGTTCCCGCTCACGGCTAAATTTACAGAGCGTCCAGGAGTGTTTAATGTGTTTATATGCACAGGAGAGGTTGGATCTGAAATGTCATATAGTTTCAGTCCTTTAATATTAGGTGCTAAGAGAATATTATCGAGAACCACAATATCTCCAAACGCCCCCACCTCATATATCTCGTCTAAAAGTGTTATTTCCTGCTGTGCAAAGAGAAGCAAAGCAGGTAACAATAAGACCAGCACAAAAACTCCTCTCATAGAACCTCCTCTAAAGTAAGATTATAACATAGAAAATTTATATCTATTATAATCAATATATGGCTTTTTGTCAAGAAATTTCTCCTAAAAATTGTTGAAGAAATAAATATCAAAAAGTTGATTCAATTTTTCCTTGACAATTCTTTTGCTTTGGTGTATAATTATCGAGAACCAAATCAACCACCCTGCAAACCGAAAAAGATCAATAAACTATGGCGAAAAAAATATCGTTAATGTTCATTCCCGAGGAAGAGGGAGAGGTAAAGAGGATAGTTATTACAAAGAGCACAGCTATCTATCTCCTTTTGTTATTATCAGTTACACTGGGATTTTTAATATTCCTCGGATACAAGTACATTAGCATCTACGCATTAGCAAAGAAAGCGAGTATACTCGAAGATAGAATCGAACTACTACAAAAGGAGAAGAACGAAACCATAGATAGGATAGTCACTGACCTAAACCGCCTCATGTATGAAAATCAAAAATTGTTGGTCCTGCTTGGCATAGAGGACACATCACCCATATACAAACAGAGCGAAGATCTGGAAGGCTATATGCCGGCGATCTGGCCGACAAACGGCTGGATCAGTCAAAGCTTTTCTCCCCCTCATAAGGCAGTAGATATCGCTGCGCCAATAGGCACACAGCTCCTTGAGGTACGACAGCTCGGTACCGTAG
>CAZRTU010000145.1:0-5268 GCA_964603075.1 uncultured bacterium | reverse complement strand
TTAACGCGGTGTCTTGAGTTTGACTATCTGATGCTGTCCATGTAATGTTACAAATACTGTCGCAAGCCCAGTCTTCACCACCTGTAGGTGAAGTAAGTTGTAGATCAGGAGTATTTATATTTATATAGGTCTTGATAGTATCAAATGCCATCTTATGTGAATAATCATACCATATTATACCCCATTTAGCTGCTAGAGTTTCAGAAGGGGCATTCCAATCTCTATCGGCGAAGAAAAAGACCTTGTTAAGCCAATCCTTGTCAATAACCTCTTGAATTAGCTGTTTATGATAATATGCTTGAGTAGTTTCTGAGACGCCAAATCTCTCTATCTCATCACCCCGCTTTCTATAATAATATGTTGACCAGCCATCTTCTGTATTCCAAATAGGATTATTCCCAAGTCCGTATGCACTTAGAGTATCTCTTATATCATTTTCAAGGTAGGTAAAATCGTATCCATAGGTATGGTGACTCACTATGTCTATCTCATTAGCTACATCCTGCCGAAGAAGATAACTCAACCATTGCGCATTCTGGGCCTCTATATATGGAATAATACATGTGTCACCCTCGAAATCCCATCCTTCACAAGTATCAACTATGAAAGTATCATTATCTACAATTACTGTATCCCCAAACCAATAAGGAGCATTTTCCTCATTGCCATAAGCGACAAATGGAAATTCCCATCTTTGCAAACCATCGGTCATCGTAGGAGCTAAAACTTTGGCCCCAGTATCAGCATCATGTATTGCCTCTCCCCAAATCTTGAGTAAGATTCTAATGCTATCAGGTGTATGACCATCACATTTGGGACGCATTGAGTAGCTGTACGGCTCATTTATTATTTCCCAATGCTTACAAGGCCGGATAAGAGTTGGGCATTCTGCATAGGCTCCATGACCTTCACCATCACCGTCATATCTTTCAACAACTGTATACCAGTATTCCTTCTGGACAGTTGTGTCTTTCATCCAATCGGGAGGCCAGCCGATTCGAAGCCAGTTCATGTTTCTACGGTGTATATATGCTTCCATTGAATCTTGACCAAAGAAATAATAAGTTGGTGGATCTCCTGGATAGATTAATAATCCTGGACCGCAGTTAGGTCTAACCCAAGATAAACCGCAACTTTGCATTGAGTCTAGTCTCGGCTCATACAAGCTGTCCCAAGTTGAGGAATCATTAAAAGAGGGAACATTTTCGTCATACCCCATTACAATCCCCCATGGAGAAGATTCTGTCATTACAGAATACCCCTCATTTACACCATTTAAACAGATCGGGGTGATAAGTGATATGGTAATCACCCATATACAATTGATTCTACCGACCATAATACCCCCTATTTTATGATGATAATCTTTTGTGATGCTATGTGTTTATTGTCAATCTTGAAAACACAGAAGTAGATACTGCTTGCTACGTTATTTGTTTTCCAACATATACTATGCAAGCCGCGTCCACACGAACCTTCCATTAACTCAACCACTTTACGCCCATCTATACCATAGATCTCAACCGTGACTATACTACTTTCCTTTAAAAAATACTCTATTATTACTTCTCGACCACCTATATCAGGACGTATTACTAAAAAATTACTATCATTCCACTGCTGCTCATCATTCATTATTTCCACCCCGGCTTCTGGAAGCCCAGTTGCATATCTAGTATTAATAATTAAATCCGAATCTACTCTAATCTGCGTGTTGTAACTGATATGAACATATCCATTCCTATCTATGGCAAGTCCAGTATATGTTGCTTCAACGGAAGCTGCCCATGCAGAATCAATTCTCTCAGTATACCATATACCTTCCTTCTTAAATGCGTGTTTAAGCCATCCATCTCCGTAGTAACTTATATGCGGATTATTACAAGCATCAAACGCAAGAAAATTAAACGCACCGACTTTACCTACTTCTACCCATTCTATCTGCCATTCGTTATTAACCTTAACTGCGTATTTTAACCTTGATATATGGGTGCCAATTACAGCTCCTGCTTGGTAAGAAATACAAGGACGATTAAGGCTATCTAATACAAGAGATGGTTCGTCGTCCCACTCAATGACAGTATCAACAACATCGATTATCGTGTCAAGCTCCCATCCCCCAGTTTCACCTCTTATTCCATAACCGATTCCTATATCAGGAAGGTCATAAAACCAGTGCTCACGTCGAAGCATTCCATATGCTATATGAATATTATTATCCCTGTCAACAGCGAGAGAAACATTGCCGAGCCATCCGTAATGAATTGTATCCACAATTTCTGTATGCCAGTCGTATTCTTCACGAAAGGTGTGAAGAACTAGAGCCTCATCAGAAGTAATACTTACTGAATACCCAATATGTGGGTAGTCGTTTGTATCCAATACCAGTGATGTCCCAAATATCCAAGGACCTGGATTTGGATGTGTTGTATGCCAGCCAAGAGTATCCCTCCAAGCATATCCCAAATCTCCCCAACAGAAACTTATATGAGGATAATCTTGTGAGTCAAAAACAAGAGAAGGTTGGTGACCAGCAAGCCTTGAATCCTCAATATCACATTTGACCCCCGCAGAGTCAAATACAGATTCAACAACCCAAATTGAATCATCTGGATTCCATGATGCGCACATAAGACCTGGCCCACAATACCTACAATAAGCAATATGGGGGATGTCAAACGAATCAAGGGCAATAGATGTCCCATATACTCCATTGTAATATGTCGTATCCACTGTCGTAATGTACCAATCTGTAGCGAAAACAAATAGTGGGGATAGAATTGTAAGTCCCCATAATATTCCTTTCTTTAGAAGATATTGTTCCATAGAGTCCTCTCAATCACGAGTAAAAAAGTTTTGGAGAATTTCTGACACATGAAAGATCTTCTAATAGATAATAAATTGCTTCCCTTTGATTAAATATATTTAAAAAAACAGGAAAAAATTATGTAACTTGTAGTTTCAATCGGTTCGTGCGGTAGGAATAAGTTACTTCTTATGGTCGCTGTAAAATCACTTCACCTTGCGGGTGAGAGGGAAATGTCAAGGGATTTTTCTTTGGGATATGCCTTCTGGTAATATCTCCTAACGCTAATAAGCAACTCGAAATCTTTAAGAGTACTACAGGAATGTCTTATATCCTCCTACAATTATCCAAATAAATTGAAGCAGAAAAGAACCTATTATTATAACTCATATTATTATAACTCAAAAAGTTCTTTTTGTCAAGGGAAAAAATCACACAAAAATTCTAAACAAGAAAAACACCATTATGTCTTACGTCACTTGAGTAAAAAATCTTGTTTAAATAACAAAAATATCTCTCGGAAAGTAAAATACTTAAGAAAGGAATACAAAATCCTGAGATTCCTGAATCCTTGGTAGATTAAAAAGAAGTTTAGTTGCATATCAATATTATTGTCCGACAATGAAATATGTCTCAAAAGTGGCGCAATCAATTTATAAAACTCTTAGTTAGACATCTTAAAAAAGCTTTGGAAAGACTATGAAAGACATTTCAGTTGAGGCTTTAATAAAAAGAATAAATCAGCTGGAAGAAAAACTCTTCCGCTATACAGAAACTCAGGCAGACATTTATACTCTTGTTGTAGACGTCGCCAAGACCTTGAGAAAAATCAAAGATATAGTCAACACGATAAAGAGTGAGATTTCAGGTATAATAGAAGAATTAAAGACGAGACTTGAATAAAATGTATAGTCCTAAAATCAATGAAGAGTTGGTTCCAAAACTCTACAGGTTAGGCAAAGCATACAAGAAACCAATGACCAAGGTTGTGGATGAAATCTTGAAAGAGTATCTAAGTAAGATCGAAATTAAAGAAGAATTAAGCATAAAAAATGAAATCAACGCTACTTTAGTTAAAACTTATGAGGTTGTTAAAAATGGGAATTAATATATGGAAAACACATTATGACTTTTTATATGGTCACTTGGATGAGAATAAATATGACTTTGTTAATCAGTTTTTTCCTGTTTCAGATGATGGCACTTATTATGTGAATAACAATAAGATAGATAGAGCAATCAGAGAAGCTCAGAAACAAGGTATGGGGACTCCTGAAGGCTACTGGTCTAAAAAGGAGGCGCGAGGGTATTGAAAACCTGGATTAATTACGAGGATTTGCGTCTTCTATGTGGGGTGTTTCTTCTCTGAGAATCTATCTCACAAACAGGGGTGCGAGGACAAGGGAGATGACTGTCATCAACTTTATCAGAATATTTATGGATGGACCAATTGTGTCCTTAAGAGGGTCTCCTACAGTATCACCAACCACCGCGGCTTTATGGGCATCAGTTCCTTTTCCACCTAATGCACCGTTCTCTATATATTTCTTGGCGTTGTCAAGGGCTGCTCCAGAGTTTGCAAACGCGATAGCGAGAACAAGTCCTGTAACGAGTGTGCCCATAAGTAAACCAGCGAGGACCACCGGACCAAGGAAATATCCAACGAGTATTGGTATAACAATCACCAGTATCCCGGGCAACAACATGCTCTTTATTGCTCCCCTGGTTGCAATATCGACGCATGTCGAGACATCGGGCTTAGCCTTGCCCTCCATAAGCCCCTTTATATGCTTGAACTGTCTCCTCACCTCGTCGATTATCTTCTCGGCGACCCTCTCTACACCACCGGCGAGGAGTGAACCGAAGAGGAAGGGTATCATTCCACCTACGAGAAGCCCAACCACAAGCCAGGGGTCGGTCAATGATAGTGCTATGGGCTCAGGTGAAAACCTGTTGATAGTCGCAAGGTATGCGACAAACAAGCCGACAGCGGCAAAAGCGGCACTACCTATGGCAAAACCCTTACCTATCGCAGCGGTGGTATTACCTACCGCATCAAGGGAATCCGTGATCTTTCTTACGCCCTCCGGCAATCCCGCCATCTGGGCTATACCACCCGCATTATCTGCAACAGGTCCATAGGAATCGACTGCGAGCGTTATCCCAAGAATTGAGAGCATTCCAAAAGACGCCAGTGCTATTCCATACATCCCACCAAATTTGTAACCCAGAAGGATACTTACGCCAATAACCACCACCGGTATGAGCGTGCTTCCCATTCCCAATCCCAGACCTCCAACAACCACGACTGCAGGACCCCTTTCTGCTGACTGTGCAAGGTTCCTGGTGGGTTTGTACTTGTATGAAGTATATATCTCCGAGACCAATCCTATTATTATGCCCGATATTACCCCGGCAACTATACACCAGAGTAGCGATACCCCTGAAAAATTCCTGGCGCC
>CAZRTU010000144.1:0-5272 GCA_964603075.1 uncultured bacterium | reverse complement strand
TCTCCTTCAGTGAATTGTGCTCGCCATCTCCAGTCCAGCCGTATCTTATTCCGTCGTACCTTGCAAGGTTTGATGAAGCCTCTGATGTGGCTATTATATAGTAAACAGGAATGCAGATATCAAAACCCTCGACAGTGACATCCTTCAGAGTTACTCCTGTAGATTTTAATCCCCCTGTAAAATCGTCTAACACCTCTCCTACATCCTGATCTATGCTGTCCATGAGCTGTCCCCTGACTATACCTAACTTGGGATTACCGATCTCCTCTGTAAGTCCCTTATAATAGTCCGGCACCCCTTCAGGGATAGAAGTGGAATCCATTGGGTCGAGACCTGAGATAGTCCCTAATAGTATTGCAGAATCCACCACTCTATTGGTCATGGGCCCTATACAATCAAGGGAGGATGCGTAGGCAACAAGACCGTAACGTGATACCCTTCCATACGTGGGCTTCAACCCGAAGATTCCGCAGAATGAGGCAGGTTGCCTTATAGAACCTCCTGTATCGGAGCCAAGCGCTGCCTGTGTCTCGAGTGCAGCCACTGCCGCTGCAGAACCACCGCTGGAGCCTCCGGGCACGTATTCTCCATTATGGGGGTTTTGGGTGGGTCGGTAAAAGGAAGTCTCTGTGGATGCACCCATGGCGAACTCATCAAGGTTGGTCTTCCCAAGGATGATTGCACCTCTTTTTTCCAACCTCTGGACGACAGTTGCGGAGTATGGTGAGACAAAATTGTGGAGCATCCTCGAACTACAGGTAGTCTTGGCATCCTTTACACAGATATTATCCTTTATTGCAATCGGAATACCAGTTAATACATCTATATCTTCTCCTCCTTCTACCTTTTGTTCTATTTCGTCTGCCTTTTTATAGGAGTCTTCCTTCAGAAGGGTGGTAAATGTATTCAAAGAATTTGATTCTATTCTCTTGTATGCCTCGTCGAGCAAATCATGTGCCTTTATTTCTCCGTTTTTTATGAGACGGTTGATATCAGGAATACTCAGACTTAATGGAGTCTCCATCATTTTATCACTTTGGGCACTCTATAATATTTTCTCTCCGGTTGAATAGAACATTCACGGGTTCCAGAATCAAATTTGTCGGTACGCAGAGGAGTGTGGTGTTTGATAATACCATCTACCTTTACCTCGGCTACCTCTGAAGAGCCAATTTTATCCATATATGAGAGTATATCTGCGAAACCCTTTACGAATTTCTCTATCTCTTCGGGAGGAATTCTTATGTTGGCAAATTGAGATATACCTATTACGTCGTCTCTCAGGCTCATCTTATTCTGTGAAGTTGTAATCTATAAGGTTGTATTCCCTCTCTCCGAGTCCGCCATCATCTAAAATCAATCTTGTGATACCGATGTCTCTCCTGTACCATTCATGGGAGATTATTGTGTCATATTCTGTGCCAAAATAATCTGATATGAAGGTTATACTCGTGCTGCGTTCGATCTCGCAGAGATCTCCCGATCTATCAACGATTCTGCCCCAGACATCTGCAGAAAATAGTATCTCATCGCCAAAGATGGTATTAGTAAAAGTGTATGTCTCTGACCATTCATCTCCCGAGATAAGTTGATCCGGAAGGAAATAAGTCCATATGAAGACTGTATCCACATCGTCACCCGCTCTTACCGGCCTATAAATAAGCCAGTCTATTTCCTCATCGCCCTTGTAGAAAAACTCTTTACAGGTACCCGTACTTAGAATAATAGCCTCTCTTGAGGCGATTTCTTTTTTCTCACCACCGTAAACCTCTAAAGTATCTCCGTCTGTTTCATAATACCAGATGCAATCCCTATCTATGGGGAAGTAGTCTGATGCTGCTTGCTCAAGAAGTTCGCTTTTACAGCCTGAGTATATTGAAAAAAACACCAATGCCAACCCCAGCAGGAACCGAGGTATAGAAAACGTTCGCATGACTGCCTCCATCACCAAGCGGTATTAATACTCCCGCCTGAATGCCAATACCATTTTCTCCTTCCTGACCATCACCCTTCTTTAGGTTTATTCTATGATAATGGGTCTTTATCTCAACAAACCTATATCTTACACCGATAAATGCCTTATAGAGATTTATGTTGGATGGTGGCATGCCGAGTGTTGCGAATCCAAACCCAATAAGGGGTTTTATGTTTATGCCTCTCCAGGCTGTAAATTCTATAAAACCACCTGTAGGCAGCTCACCACCAGTTTCTCCAAGTGGAAGTTGAAGACCACCTCCTGCTGAAATCTCTATGCAGAAGCAGGAAATAGGAATCAGGAAAATTAAAAAGAAGGAGAGCCTGTGGACCAGAGAATTCATAATATAATCTTTATCTAAAATCTTTTAAGGGATAAAAGCAGGTTCAAGTATTATAACACAGATTACAAAAAAATGCAAGTTTTTTTCTTGACAAAATACCCTTTTTATGATATACTAATATGCTAATTGCTTCAGGCTAATCTATAGCCCAATTAAATTATCAGCCCTTGAGAGGCTGATCTGTGTATAGACTTGGGTTTTTCAAATTCCTTTAGTTTTATGAGGGAGGATATATGAGAAGATTTCCAATCTGGGAGATCCTCATGGTTATACTTGTTGTGGTCCTGGTTTATCTACTAGGTAGACCACAGTATAGGGCTTCAGAGAGGAGATCTAACGATTATACAGTTTACAGTAACATGTACACATTAAAGGCTGCTGTGGAGTACTACGCTGCGTACAACAAAGGTACTTTTCCTGTTTCTGCCTCCCAGATCAAGGAGTATATTTCTGCTCTCGACGAGAATATTATAGATCCATACACAAAGGAAGAGATTCGCTTCCCTGAAATAACCATTACACAAGATGGGGACACAACAATAACAGAGGGCGATGTTACATTGTTTGAATATGAATTCAGGGACGAACCTAAAGAGAAATCCGTGGACTCAAGAAACGGTAGATTGAAAAGTGACCCAGGTGGACTCGCATACGGTTATTTTATACCTCCTGGTGATAGCCTGGCAAGGGCTTACGGCATAATTGGATTTGACGGAGATGGCAAGCCTATTGCCGATAGAAATCCAGCCGGAGTAATCGAGTTAAGGGTGCTTACAGAATCCTAGGAAGATCAAAGCCCAGATTTAAGAATTCTTAATTTGGATGATTTCGTTATCCCGACACCGTAAGCATCAAAATCTCCTCATGGGAATACCCACTCGCCGAAGAAACCGATATTCCTAGGGTACTTGTTTTTTCAGTGAATAAATTTAGTGAAATAATTTTAAGGGTGGGGCTTAACGGACCCCGATGATTTTTTAAATAAATCATGTTCTTCAAGAGAAAGAGACCAAAAGCCGAAGAGAAGAAAGAGATTCCTGATGGACTCTGGGTCAAATGTGATTCATGCGGCGAGATACTTTACAGAAAGGAACTAGCAAGGAAGCTCTGGGTCTGCGAAAAATGCGGATATCATTTTAAGATCGATTCAGGGAAGTATGTATCGATATTAACAGATGAATTTAAAGAGCTCTTCGCAGAATTAACCCCAGCAAATCCCCTTAATTTCAGTAATTATATGGAGAAACTGCAGAAGGACAAGAAGAAAACGGGTCTTAATGATGCCATAATCTCAGGAGACGCTAAAGTCGGTAAGCACAGAATTGTCCTATGTGTTATGGATTTCTTCTTCCGTGGGGGAAGTATGGGTTCTGTAGTGGGAGAGAAGGTGAAGTTATCGATTCTCCATGCAAAGAAGAAGAGTATTCCCCTGGTTATTGTATGTGCATCTGGTGGTGCAAGGATGCAGGAGGGGATACTTTCGCTAATGCAGATGGCCAAGACCGCATCAACTCTTAATCTTCTGGATCAAGAAAAGGTTCCCTATATAAGTATACTGACCAATCCTACAACGGCAGGGGTTATGGCATCATATGCGTCTCTGGGAGATCTGGTTATTGCCGAACCAGGTGCACTCATTGGATTTGCGGGACCCAGAGTTATAAGGGATACCGTGAAGGAGGAGCTCCCACCAGGATTTCAAACCGCAGAATTTCTTCTTGAGCACGGTCTGCTCGATGCAGTTGTGCCAAGGTATGAATTAAAAAATACACTAGTTCAGATACTCCACTTCTTCAGGTCTTAAGGGTTCACTCTTTTTATTTTGCAAATTACTTTCTTCCTTTTGTTGCGTTGGACACCGCTTCTCTCTCGCCCAATTTTTACTTGACTTTTTCTCAGTTTGGTGATATAATCCTACCCGGGTTCTTATTCCTTAATTTTTTTAGATATGACTCTTAAGCCGGAGATAGCAAAGGCAGTTATATTTAGACTTGGCGAGTCGGGAACCCCACCTGAGTTTGGTCTCGATTCATTCACGGTGGGACTCGAACCTTACCTCTCTGCGCTCGAAAACGAGTATCTTGATGCGGTTATAAAGTTGGGAATGTCCACCTTTAAGCTGGTTCTGGGTTCTTACGGTGGTGGGAAAACACACTTTCTGTACTGCGTGAGGGACCTTGCCTGGCAGTGCAGGTATTTGGTAAGCTATGTTTCGCTCTCTCCCGTTGAGTGTCCATTCGACAGACTCGATCTCGTCTATAAGAGGATCGTCCAGAATATTGCATATCCCCCGTCCTCTTTTGCAAATCTAATGAGCCCTGCTGACAAAGGGATAGAAGCACTCTTGAGGGCATGGCACACAGATGTCTCGGGTAAAATTGAGGGCAGAGAGCAGAAGGAGGAGTACTTAAGGGGAATATCCGGTATCGAGAGTCCAAGTTTTCTGGCTGGAGTGAAGAAGGCATTTCTCGCCCTTGACGATGGGAAAGAGGAGGAGTTCAGTGATATTGCCAGATGGCTATCAGGAGAGCGGATAGAGGATTTCCACAGATACGGCTTCACTGAATTCTTAGACCACCATACCGCCTTTAGATTCATCCGTGCCCTCGTTCAGTTTATAAGGGTTATCGATTACCCTGGAGCCGTTCTCCTCTTTGATGAGGCAGAACGTGCTATATCGATAGCCGGATCAAGGGCAGAGAAGAGAGCGCTTGACAACCTTCGCCAATTTATCGATGAGTGCGGGAATTCCAGATTCCCGAGTACGATGGTCTTATACGCAATTCCCGATGTATATCAGTTACTCGATAAGAGCGGTGGTGTCTATGAGGCATTGAAACAGAGGTTGGAGGGAATATTCTCCACCATAAATCCCTCTGCTGTAAGAATAGACCTAGAGCAGCTCGGTATGGATCCCACAATCTTCCTGAGAAAGGTTGGTGAAAGACTGGGTA
>CAZRTU010000143.1:0-5298 GCA_964603075.1 uncultured bacterium | reverse complement strand
AATACTTTATATTTGCTTTCGTAGTAAGGACTTGTGTTATTTTGCAGAAGTCATATCTATTACAAAAGGAGATCAGAATGAATATCTATGTAGGAAATTTGTCGTACGAGGTCACCGAAGAGGACTTACGGCTGGCTTTCAAGCCATTCGGGCAGGTTGAATCTGCTAGTATTATAAAAGACAAGTATAGTGGTCAATCAAAAGGTTTTGGATTCGTGGAGATGCCCTCTAAAGCTGAAGCGCAGTCTGCAATCGGTGGGCTCAATGGCACAGAGTTAAAAGGAAGAGCTCTTAACGTGAATGAGGCTCGTCCTCGCACCGAAAGTCGCCGTGGCAGAGGAGGACGAGGAGGGGGCCGTCGTTTCTAGTCATCGGGATACAACAGATAGAATACAATCATATAACATTTCGCCATCAAATTGGTGGCGAAAAAATTATATATCATTTGCATTTTATTATTTAGCCAGCCATTTTTTCCTTGACTTTTTTTAAAAAATGTGGTATAACAATTAAGGCAATAATTTATATAGGGGTTCATCAGCTATATAATAGGTACCACTTATGAGGACTGATAGGAGGCTATATGTGGCGAATGGTTATCCCTGTTTTTTTTCTTATCCTCTCCTGTTCCGGGAGCAAAGAACAGCCAAAGGAAAAAGGTGAGATAAAGGAGAAATCTACCTTCATCGAGGTCGCAGATTTCACCCTCCCCACACTTTACGGTGATACGATTGCACTTGGCGATTTCAAGGGCAAGGTGATCATCCTGGATTTCTGGGCGACCTGGTGCGGCCCCTGTACCTATGAGATGCCAAGTTTTATAGAGTTACAAACAGAATACGGAGATGCAGGTCTGCAGGTGTTGGGAGTTTCGCTTGATAGAGGCAAGAAGGAGGATGTGGTAGATTTCTGTGACAAATTGGGTGTGAATTACCTAATTCTCTTTGACGACGGTAACGTGTCAAGGCAGTTTGGTATCCAGGCTATACCCACTACCTATATTATTGGCAGGGGTGGCGATCTGGTTAAAAAATACGTGGGAATGGTTGACAAAGAGACCCTCAAGAAGGACATCGAACCACTAATAAAGTAACCTAAAAGCACCAAAACGCAAGCACCAAAATACAGTCAACACCTAAATTCTAATGACCTAATTCTGAGCAAGGGTGGACTGTTTGGAATTTGAGATTTTGACCAGGGAAGTTATGGATTACGATCTGATTATCATAGGAGGGGGACCTGCTGGACTCACAGCGGGCATCTATGCATCGAGGGCAAGACTCAAGGCCCTCCTTCTGGAGAAGCAGATAACAGGAGGTCTTGCAGCCACCACTGCAAAGCTTGAGAATTATCCGGGTTTTCCAGATGGTGTAGCCGGCATGGAGCTACTCACAAATATGAGGGGACAGGCAGAGAGATTTGGAGCGCAGATAAGCGAGTTCGAAGAGGTTACCGGAGTGAAAAGAAAAGACAAACTTATAGAGGTGACAACGGATAAAAACACGTACTCTGCACTCGCCCTGATAGTCTCAACTGGTAGTGAACCCAAAAAATTGAACATTCCAGGAGAAGATATATTTTATGGGAAAGGTGTTTCATACTGTGCGACGTGTGACGGCCCTCTGTTCAGTGATTTGGACGTCGCTGTAATTGGTTGTGGGAACTCAGGTCTACAAGAGGGAGAACATCTGCTCAAATTTGCCAGGACTGTCAAGTTTATAGAGTATCTTCCGTATATGACAGCAGAGAAAATTCTCCAGGAGAGACTCCAAAGTTACAAGAATACCACATTTTTCCTAAACCATATACCTATCAAAATTGAAGGAGACGATAAGGTTAATTCCATCGTAATAAGAGAGCGCAATAAATCAAGAGAAGAAGTGATACCCGTCAGGGGCGTCTTCATTTATATCGGTCTCAATCCAAATTCCGGGTTCCTTAAGGGTTTTCTTGAGATGGATAAACTCGGTTTTGTTTTGACTAATCAAGATATGGAGACGTCGGTCCCCGGGATATTCGCGGCAGGCGATATTCGATCTAAAGAGATTCGCCAGGTATCTACAGCGGTAGGCGAGGGGACTACAGCGGCAATAAACGCAGAAAAATACATCGAGAAAAGACATAGAGATCCCGAATAGAAGAGTCTAAATTTATATTTGACCTCCCTAAAGAGTAATTAGATGCCAATCTTTGATTTTTTTAAACGAGGAAATAATATAGCAATTATTGGAGTTTCAAAGGATCCCGAAAAGTGGGGCAATAAAATTTACAAAAAATTAAAGTCCATCGGGCTCAGTGTATTCTGTGTAAACCCAAAATACGAAAAGATTGACGGTGATAGGTGCTATCGGGATATTGAATCAATCAAAGAGCGAGTTGACGCAGCAATTACTGTTGTTCCGCCACACGTTACTGAGGATATAGTTTTGCAGTGTAAGAAATTGGGGATCGACAAGGTGTGGATGCAGCCGGGCTCAGAGTCAGATAAAGCCATCAAGTTTTGCAGAGAAAACAAGATAGATGTTGTAGCCAAAGTATGCTTTGTGTTAGATGGATTAAAGGGCGAATTCGATTAAGATGGCGACATCAGAGTAGGTTTTTTCAAAAAAATTTCAATCCTGCCAAAAAAGGATTTGTCGATAACCCCTTTGTAAATGTGAGGTTATTGGAACCTAAGGTATAGGTATCTACCAAAAAAAATTGAATATTTTTCTTGACATTTAAAAAAAACCGTGCTATAATAACACCTTATGAAATGCTCTTTTAATTTCTTCCGGTTTTATTAGAGGTTTTTTGATATCTCTACAGGTTCCGTTTTATGACTGGAACTGATCTGGCGTAACCTGGATAGTCGAATAGAATGCCACCAGGGTCTATTTGTTGAACTCAATCTTTCTTTAGGAGGTTGAAACAACCTATCAGGGGAGGGCCGGTAAATTCTCGGTGACTATTCCCCAAAGAATTTTACATGCAGTGAAGGTATATAATAGGAAAGAAATTGGAGACGATATACATAAGCAAAGCAAAATTAAGAGAATTTACAAATAGATTAGATGGAGATATTTTTGTACCCCAGAAGGTAGAGGACAAATTCCGCTGGCAGCGTTACCCTTGCGATTTTACGCTTGAAGGTTTTCGAACCGTATTCCCACCTAAATATATCTTCTATAGCCCTCAGGAGACCCTAAAGGAGAAGAAGACCAATGAACTAACCATAGTTGGTATAAAGGCTTGTGATCTCAGAGGAATATTATTCTTGAGGAAGATTTTTAAAGAGGGCGATTTTGTGGATCCCTTCTTTCGCGATGATATTCTTATAATCTCTGCAGATTGTACATATACAGATGAAACTTGCTTTTGTACACTCTTGAAGGAAAACCCCTATCCAGAAGAGGGGTACGACCTTAATTTTTCAGAGATTAAAGAGGGTTACCTTGTTGATATTGGTAGCGATAGAGGAAGAGAATTGGTTAACAAGATGGAATATTTTTTTACAGATGCGGATGCCGATCAGGTTGCAAGAAGGGATTACAGAAGAGAGAGAGTGAAGGAAGAGATAGAAGGGAAGAAGATAGAGATAGGAAAAAAGATTGAAACCGAAAGAATTGCAGATGAGATAAATAAGTGTGTATCCTGTGGTGCGTGTACTAACATCTGCCCGGGGTGTTTCTGCTTTCTACTCGATGAGGGAAAAAATTTTGAAAAGATACGATACCTTGATTCCTGTCAGCACCCGGGTTATGCAAGAGTGGCTGGTGGAACAAATCCGAGAAAGAAACTCGACAAAAGATTCTTACATAGGGTTAAGTGCAAATTCGAGTATTCTCCCGAAAGATTTGGTTCAAATGGCTGCTTTGGATGCGGCAGGTGCATCCCCGCCTGTTACGGAAAGATAAACTTTAAATATGTCCTACAATCCTTATAGAGCAATAATATCCGAGGTTGCCAGCGTAAGGGATGAGAGTCCCACCATAAAGACCTTTACGGTAGTCCCCCGAGAGGAATTCATCTTTAAAACAGGGCAGTTTGTCCAGTTGTCTTTAGCGGGGATCGGCGAGGCTCCATTCACTCCCTCTTCTTCGCCTTTCGTCAGCGAGAATATGGAGATTACCATTATGGAAACGGGAAGGGTAACAAAGAGCATACATTCTCTTGAGAAAGGTACAAAGGTTGGGATAAGAGGACCACTCGGCAGAGGTTATCCTGTTGAGGATTTCTATGGAAAGGAGATATTAATCCTGGGTGGAGGAGTTGGTCTGGCACCCCTAAGATCTTTACTGCTAACACTTATTGCGCAAAAGGAAAAGTTCAAACGCATTGTACTATTATATGGCGCAAGGACGCCAGACGATATTATATATAAGGATCAATTCAGTGATTGGAAGAAGAAGGGCATTGAGATATATCGCTCCGTTGACAGAGGAGGGAAACATTGGAAGGAGAGGGTAGGCGTGGTTACTGTGTTGTTTGATGAGGTGAAACTAAATAATGAAATAGCGGTAGTATGTGGTCCTCCTGTAATGATGAAATTCGGGGCGTTCAAGCTCCTTGATATTGGCTATAAACCAGAGAATATATTCCTGTCTATGGAAAAGAATATGTCCTGTGGTATAGGTAAATGTGGACATTGTTCGATCGGTCCTTATTTTGTCTGCAAAGATGGACCTGTCTTTGCGTACTCGCAGATTAAGGATATAGAGGATGTATGGGATTGATAGTAACTTGTAGAAACTTATGGTAACTCATAGTAACTCGGAAAAAGTTACAATAAGTCTCTATTGAGTTACAATGAATTTCTAAGAGTTACAATTAGTTACAATGAATTAAGCAATGTATCTAATTGATTTAGGAAAGATTTATGAGACGAAAGAACTTGTTTCTCCCTGTGATGAGTTAAAGAGCATTATAGAAGATGCAATAAGGCAAGTTATATGCAGACACTGTGAGGACGCTGGATGTGTGAGTAGTTGTCCGCAGGATGCTCTCAAAAAAGAGGGGGAACACTTACGGAGATCAAATTATCTCTGTACAGGTTGTAAGACCTGTATACTGGCTTGTCCCTTTGGGGTAAATATTGATGAAATTGTGGAGTATAAGAGAAAGGCTTTCGATATAAGGAGATTAGGCGAGGTAATAAAGTCATGCAATTTCGTGGAAGAAGGTGAATTTGCGGAGTCAGAAGATACGATAAAACTCTATGAGAATATATTTGTAAAGACCACGTATTGGAAGAAGCAACTGGGACTTGTGTAGATCTCTTCAGAATTCTCTAGTCAAGGATGATATTTTTCTACTACA
>CAZRTU010000142.1:900-5300 GCA_964603075.1 uncultured bacterium | reverse complement strand
GGAGTATAATGGTGCCATCCTCTACGTGTGGCAGAAAGGCATCCTGTTGAGCCTTGTTGAATCTATGAATCTCGTCTATAAAGAGGAGGGTTCTTTCTTTGGATACCTTTGCCTCAGCAATTGCACTCCTGACCTCCTTTACTCCGGCTAGTACTGCACTGAATCTTACGAATCTGTAACCTCTTGCATTGGCTAATATCCTGGCAAGGGTACTCTTACCCGTTCCAGGCGGTCCCCAGAATATCATAGATGGAATCTCTCCAGACCTCAGAGCGAGTCTTATAGGACCTTTTTCACCAAGAAGATGGTCTTGCCCTACAAATTCATCGATGTTTTTGGGTCTGATCCTCTCGGCGAGAGGTGGTTTCTTTTCTTTGTCGAATGAATACTGCATAAGATCTTATCTGGAATAATGGATCAATATTAAGTTCTGGTTAGCATCGGGATGACTATCCATTCATCGAGGCAAGGAATTCGGAGTTGGTCTTTGTTCTCTTCATCCTTTCCAAAAGGAGTTCTATTGCCTCTATCTGATTCATTTCGAGGAGTATCTTCTTTATAATGTATACTCTCTGTAATTCATTATCATCCATCAGGAGTTCTGCTTTTCTGGTCCCAGATTTATTTAGGTGTATAGCCGGAAAGATACCTCTGTCCGATAGCTCTCTATCTAAAACAAGTTCCATATTCCCCGTGCCTTTGAATTCCTCGAATATTACATCATCCATTCTTGAGCCGGTCTCTATAAGTGCAGTTGCCATAATGGTGAGAGAACCTCCCTCCTCCATATTTCTTGCCGCCCCAAAAAATCTTTTAGGTTTCTGCAGGGCAGCTGCATCTACTCCACCCGACAGTGTCCTGCCACTGTGGGGAATAACAGAGTTATACGCCCTGGCAAGTCGCGTTATAGAGTCGAGTAATATAATTACATCTTTTTTCTGCTCAACCAGCCTCTTCGATTTCTCCAGTACCATACTTGCAACCTGTATATGTCTCTCAGGTGGCTCATCGAAGGTAGAGGACACAACTTCTGCATTAACCTTTCGTTTCATATCGGTTACTTCCTCGGGCCTTTCATCTATAAGGAGTATGATGAGTATAGCCTCTGCGTGATTCTCCGTTACGGCATTGGCGATTTGTTTAAGCAGGATAGTCTTTCCAGCCCTGGGTGGGGATACAATGAGTCCTCTCTGTCCTTTACCTATAGGTGTAAAGAGATCTACAATACGCATAGATATGTCGGCCTTTTTCCTCTCGAGTTTTATTCTTTCAGTGGGAAAGAACGGAGTCAGATCATCGAACAATATGCGTCTCTTATTCTCATCTGGATCTATGAAGTTGACTGCTTCCACTTTTAGAAGGGCAAAGAAACGCTCATTCTCCTTCGGCGGTCTTATCTGTCCCATTACCGTATCTCCTGTCTTTAGAGCGAATTTCTTTATCTGTGATGGGGATACGTAGACATCATCAGGACCAGGGAGATATGAGTAATCTGGCGAACGTAAGAATCCATACCCATCTTGAAGGATCTCGAGCACACCGCTTCCTAATAAGAGTCCATTTTTATGTGCCCCTGCCTCAATTACCTTGAATATCAGCTCTTGTTTTCGCAGGTCTGAAATCCCAGTCAATCCAAGATCTTGGGCAATGTCTCGAATCTCAGAAATGTTCTTCCTTTGAAGCTCTCCTATATTCATATTCCTCCTAATTTATCATTGGAAAATAAAGTTATTACATCTTTTTGGATTATGCCTTATACCATATATAAGAATAAAAGCCTATAAAATCACTGGGATAGGTTGAGGTTTATTTAAGATATGTATTACGGCTTTTCCTATAGAAAGAACGATAATATTATTAGGTTTTTAAAAGTAGTAAGCCAAAGAATGTTTGAGTAATAATCTATTTGGTGCAGAATTGTTTGGGGTTTTCACCTGAAGCAGTTTGTTGGTGATGGGGCAGGGCCCCATCACCAACAAGATTTGCTTAATCTGAATACATGCGCTCCAATCTCTCCAATCTATCCCACTTCCACTTGATGTGTTCTCTTATCTCTTCAATCAGGTCTTTATTCTCTGGTTTGAATAGGTGAGAGAATCTGCCCTCTATCTTCAGGAATTCCTCTATATCGACCTCTTTTCTCGGCTTGTATGTTATCCTGTATTTGCCGTTTTCAACCTCATAGAGTGGCCAGAATTTCGTCTGCACAGCAAGTTTCGCTATATCTATGCTGATATCCGCTTTATACCGCCATCCGAGTGGACACGGTGATAGAACGTTAATAAAGGAAGGACCACCACATGAAAGTGCCTTCTCAACCTTCTTCATATAGTCCATCCAGTAACCGGGAGAGGCCTGTGCAGCATAGGGTATATCGTGGGCTGCTATAATTTCTGTAAGGTCTTTCCTTTTCTGAATTTTTCCCTGTATTACCGTACCGACTGGAGATGTAGTAGTGTGAGAACAATAAGGGGTGGCAGAGGAACGCTGTATACCTGTATTCATATAAGCCTCATTGTCATAGCATATGTAGAGAAACCTGTGTCCCCTTTCGAGCGCTCCCGAAAGTGCCTGTAAGCCGATATCGTATGTCCCCCCATCTCCTCCAAAGGCTATAAAGTTCATTTCTTTTTTTATTTTACCCTTCTTCATGAAAGCTTTGTAACATGCCTCCACGCCCGATATTGCAGCTGCTGCATTTTCAAAAGCAACATGGATGAGAGGGATATTCCATGAGGTGAAGGGGGTTATTGTTGAGACTACCTCCATACAGCCGGTGTTTATGGCTGCAACTGTGTTAGGTCCAGCTACCATTAGAGCCTGGCGTATAATTATGGGACCCGGGCAACCGGCACAAGCTCTGTGCCCTGCAGTAAAAAGATAACCTTTTTTTATCAACTCTTTTAATTTAGGCATAACACCTCCTCACTCTCTCAATCCAATAAAGTCGAGTTTCTTTTCAACACCCTTTTTGATATAGGTTTCGCCTTTTTGGAAGACCTTGATTATATCCTCGATATCTATTTCCCTTCCTCCAAGGCCGTAAATGTAATCACACATTGGAGGTTTTCTTTCCTCATCGTATAGGGCCGACCTCAGTTCTATATAGATTGGACCACCCATAGTGGACATAGAATCAGATCTATCAAGCACTGAGATAATCTTCCTATCTTTTAGTGTATCCCTTAACTTTTCGTGAGGGAATGGCCTCATGACCCTAATTCTCAAGAGACCCGCCTTAATACCCATATCTCTTGACTCATCAACAGCTACCTTGGCTGTTCCTGCCGTGCTACCCGCAGCTATTATAACATTATCTGCGTCATCTAATTTGTAAGCCTCAAACAGCCCATAGTGTCTTCCAAATTTTTTGCCAAATTCCTTTCCTACCTCTTCTATTACTGGTGCAGCATGCATCATTGCATCTATCTCCTGACGTTTATGTTCGAAGAAATAATCCTGGAGATCGAGCGGACCAACTGTATAGGGCTTATCTGTCAATAGAAGAGAGTGGTGTGGTTTGTTTTCTCCTATGAAATCCTGCACTTCCTTGTCCTCCAGCATGTCTATCCTTGACATACAGTGGGACAGGATAAAACCGTCTGTTGAGACTATCATAGGCAGGTATGTTTTCTCGGCAATTCTGACAGCCTGTATGATTGAATCGTATGCCTCCTGGGATTCTTCCGCAAAGATATGCATCCATCCTGATTCTCGGGAACCCATTGTGTCAGAGTGGTCACAATGGATATTAATAGGTGCTGAGAGTGATCGGTTTACCTCGCAGAGAACGATTGGCAGTCTAAGAGCAGCTGCAATATAGAGTATTTCGTGCATGAGCGCCAGACCCTGAGACGCAGTCGAGGTCATTACTCTACCGCCAGCAGCAGCAGCTCCTACACAGGCGGACATGGCTGAGTGCTCACTCTCCACAGCCACAAACTCTGTATCAACGCGGCCATCTGCGACGAAGTTAGAGAATAGTTGAACTACCTCAGTGGCGGGAGTTATAGGGTAGGCAGCCACAACATCTGGGTTAATCTGCCTCATAGCCTCAGCCATGGCCTCATTTCCTGTCAAAGCTTTCATCGGCATATTTTCCTCCCCTTTTTAAAAAATGGCTTATCTCTCAGGTTTCATCTCAATTGCATCTACATTACAGACCTTTGCACATATACCACAACCCTTGCAATAATCATAGTCCACGCCTACTACTTTGCCGTCTTTCATTATTATTGCATCGTCAGGGCAGTATATATAACAAAGTAGGCAGTTATTGCATTTTTCCGGGATATGGATCGGTTTCTCACTCCTCCAATCACCTGTCTTGAATCTTCTCGAAGTCCCACCCTCATCAATTATACAGCCTATGGGCAGTTCCTTCCAGGTCGCCTTCTTTT
>CAZRTU010000142.1:0-890 GCA_964603075.1 uncultured bacterium | reverse complement strand
CATTTGACCTCCTCGTAGGCCTTTTTAATCGATTCCACGTTTCCTTTGATAAGTTTATCTCTGCCTCTGAACTTTTTCTTCAGCTTCTCAGTAACGTCTTTTATAAAGCTGTTAAAATCTAAGATCTCAACGATCCTAACGAGTGCACCGAGCATGGGGGTATTGGGTATCTCCTTTCCTATAGTCTCTCTTGAAATACCCGAGGCATCTATTGTGTAGACCTTTATATCCTTGAGATTGTATGTCTTCTTTATATCCTCGGGAGATGATCTGGTGTTTACGAGCAATATGCCGTCTTTTCCCATGCCATCCACTACAGGCTGGGTCTTCATTAATGTTTCGTCCAAGACCACCACCACTTCAGGATTCTTGATTCCGGAATGTACGTGGATGGGCTCGTCGGACAATCTGTTGAACGCCTGAACAGGTGCCCCCATTCGTTCGGGTCCATATTCAGGGAAAGCCTGGATATATTTTCCTGTAGCCATAGCAGCATCGCCAAAGAGGAGTGCAGCTGTCTTTGCACCCTGTCCGCCCCTTCCATGCCATCTTATCTCAAATGGCTTGTTCATCTCACCTCCTTGGTAAATAGGGTTATATATAGTTGAAAAAACTTGATTGGTTATTCTATTTCAAATCAAGGTCAAGATTTAGGTCTCCTGTTACCTCCTTAACCCTCTCTTGGGCAATCTCCTGAGCCTTCTTTCTACCTTCATTGACCGCAGAGAGGATAAGATCCTCAAGAAGGGATTTTTCCTTCATCTTTATGATGTCGGGGGAGATGTTGACCTTGACGACTTCCTGATTGCCGTTCACAATGACCTTAACGAGTCCACCGCCCGATTCAACGGTTACTGTCTCCTTTTTTAGATCATCCTGAATCAGTCCCA
>CAZRTU010000141.1:0-5355 GCA_964603075.1 uncultured bacterium | reverse complement strand
CGACGCCGTGAAGTGTGTACCACTTCTACCCTCTATTATTAGATACCTATTCTCATTGGTTATCCATTCATTAATGAATTTAGTTACCTCCAAAACTACGGTGTCTCCCTCTACCTTATAGGCTGCTGACTGACTGCCTTCGTAGCTGACGGCGACCTCTGGATAAGCCCCAAAAGAGCCTATTACGGGAAGGTATAATCTCGCATCGTTGACCGTTGCAAGCTCTTCGAAATTTATTGTTGTGTCCAGAAGGGAGATGCTGTCCTTATATTCATAGGAACCCGAGGCAACGAATATATCCGTAGTATCAAAATCAATGACTGTATCAGTAAATGCATCTCTTATGGGTTCGACTGTCTCAAGCAGGGGTCCTCTAAAAAGCTTCACAATGGGTTCATAGTTCGTGTCCTTTGAATACAATACACAACCCTCATCCTCTCCACATAAAGCAACATTTATCAGAGTATCACTAAAGACCTTTGTCGTGGAGATCCTCAAGACAGTGTCACTCGAAATAGTATCACCTAACCAAACCACTGACTCGGAGATTATATCACCCAGATGCGAATTTACGTATTCCCATCTTATTAAACTGTCCTCATCAAACTCACCATCAAATATTCTCAACCAAACATCCTCGTCTTTTTTGGTTCTTACCAAGAATTCGAAAATCACACTGTCGTATTCTGTCTTTGTCAGTGGTCTTTCAAATGAGAGAAGGCTTATAACATTATCGCCTGTATATAGATATAACGAGGAACCGGTCGTTGAGTTTTCCTGAAAATGGATATGATCAAATATAGTAAGAGTGTCACAGAAGACGCCACCCTCCCTATCACCTATGAAATCACCACCAACTGGATCATTCCTATCACAGGTAAAGAGAACCAACATGGCGGTCAATACTATAAACGACTTTTTGAATTTAGATTTTAGATTTTCGATTTTCAAAATTTTCATTCTGATATTTGATTTTTGATATTTTCTGCCGTCATCTATTTGCTGCCTTTTATAGTGCTTACTGCCTGGTGCTTAGTCTCTGGTCTTTATTTCTCGCTTTCTCCTTCATCTTTTGGTCCCTTGTCTTTGGTCTTAAGTCTTTTGTCCTTATCTTTCCCTCTCTCTTTGCTATTTGCTACTTTCTAATCTCTGCTTTTCTCTATTTGATATTTAATCTTTCTACGGTACTGGATCATATCCCCCTTGATTGAAGGGATTACATCTGAGGACTCTCCATATCCCGAGTGCCAATCCCTTAAATACCCCGTATCTTATTATTGCCTCCTTGGTATACTCTGAGCAAGTGGGATAGAACCTGCAACTCGGTGGGAACAAAGGAGAGATTATTTTTTGATAAATATTCAGAAGAACGACGAAGAACGTCTTCATACCGCTAACCTCTTTCTTCCTTTTGCCCTTCTTCTTTTAATTATTCTTTGGCCATCATTAGTCGACATCCTCTTTCTGAACCCGTGTTTATGATGGCGTTTTATTCTCGATGGTTGATAAGTCCTCTTCGGCATCTAACCTCCCATAAATTAAATGATATAAATTTCAATCTAAATAACTCAATAAACTAAGAAGGTCTTTTGTCTTAGGTCTTTATTTCTCCCTTTCTCCTTCTATTTGCTGCCTTTTATAGTGCTTACTGCATAGTCCATAGTGCTTAGTCTCTCTTCTCTTCTCTCTTCACAGAATTACCCCCAGCAGGGCTCGAACCTGCAACCTACTGGTTCGTAGCCAGTTGCTCTATCCAGTTGAGCTATGGGGGCAAAAAGAGTCATAGTGTCATTGAGTCAAATAGTCTTGAGTCTAATCAAAAACTACTTGGTTCTACTTAGATACCTTATTAAACCTGCCGTAAGCTTTGAAACTTTATCTGCTTGATTATATATTTTCTCTTGTAATTCTCCTGTCAGATAATTCTGATCAAGCGCCGCATATGATAGACTTTGTACCTCGGCTGCTGAACCCTTAGAGACCCATAATCCTCTTGAAAATTCTTTATCAGTCTCTTTAGTAAACCCTTCTTGCCCTGTGAAATAATAGATTAATTACACTGAATCATTATTTATTCTATTTCTTATATATCTTTTGCCGTATGTTGTTTTGAGATATCGCTCTCTTTTTAATGCATCTAATTGATTTCTGCTGGCTTCATAATAAACTAGTTCGAATGGTCTGCGATTTTTAGTTGATGTCACTTTCCCCAAATTGTGCTCGTTGATTCTTTTCTTAAGATTCTCAGTGTATCCCACATAAAATAGACTATCTTTCAGACTTTTAATTACATAGACGTAATACATAACTCTATTTCACAGGGCGTACAATATTGGACATTGCAGAAACAGCAGCTGCTGTAGCCTGGGCTCTAAGTCGATTATCATTCTTGAAATTCCTATTTGTATTTATAGAATTCTAAACCATTCTTACTAAAATCCTTGCTTCTTTCTTCACCATGTGGAATGTAATTTAATTCCACAGGGCAGGACATTCCAAATCCTCGAACCTCTCGATCTTCATAATCCCCTTGCTATCCGTGAAAGATTTATATCGACCCTAAGACACAAGACCTGATGACTCTAAGACTGTTTTTTTCCTTATAAGAAAATGTTTTTGACTCAACGACTCTTCGACTAAAAGACTCTACGACTGTCTTTATTATACGTCGCCTGGGAATCGAACCCAGAACCCTCGGATTAAGAGTCCGATGCTCTCCCTAATTGAGCTAGCGACGCATTTATCTCTATGTGATTAAATCTGATCGGACAGGTACTACCACCATCAATAACGCCGATATTATAACATACTCTCCCATAAATGTCAAGAAAAAAATATCAGCGGATTAAACGGATTGAACGGATTAGTTTAACGCCTGTCTGTGGATGAAATAGCGTAGGGCGATAGGCAATGGGCAATAGGCGATAGGTATAGGCGTAAGGGATAGGAGAGTAGGGCAAGGTTTCCTGACTGCCCTGCCTACCGGCAGGTCTACCTATCTTGCCTGTCGGCAGGCAGGTCGGTAGATAGGCAGGCGTCAGGCAAGTTAGCCCTGCGAAAATGCTTCATTCGTAGGCATAAAGCCTGCGGCTACCATTTAGCAAACCTTAAGCCTGTCTGCAAAAAGTCATTGGTCACAGAGTCATTGACTCATAGCGTCAGCGTGTCGTTGAATCCTTAGTGCCTAGTCCCTGATTTCATTGTTTAACTCAATAAACTGGGCAAACCGTGTAAACCCAATAAACTAAGAAAGTCTTCAGTCTTCGGTCTCTGGTCTTATGTCTCTTTTTATCCTATTAGTGCTTAGTGCATAGTGCTTAGTCCCTCTTCTCTCTTCACCTTTCCCTCCTCTCGTCTATATTCCTCCTATGGTCATATGACACTATCTTATTATCGAAATCTTCCTTGTGATATTGCATTCACCAGCCTCTAATCTGACAAAGTAGATACCAGAGGGCAGCATCTTACCGTAATTTCCTCTGCCGTCCCAGGTTATTGAATGGTAGGCTGGTTTTAGAGTCCCATCCAGCAGCGTCCTTACCACCCTACCTGATACGTCATAGATCTTAAGTGTCGTATGAGAGAGCTCAGGGATTGCATACTTTATGGTAACCTCTCTTGGTGCTGGATTAGGGAAGCACTTAGATAGCTCAAAGTGTAGAGGCAGTAGTAGGTCATCAGATTCCTCTATTCCAGTGAAATGAGCCAAGACGAGGTCGCCATAATAGTAAGGATAATACGCCGGATACCCGGGCAGATTCTGGGGCCACCAGCCAGCTAAGACCATCCAATCGTCCCGAGCCCAACAGAAAAAGCCCATTGTATCATCAGGAGCGGCTGTAAGTTCATACTTCTCTGTTCCAAATGGAATATTGAACTCGTAGACCACATTCCAGACGCCCCAGGCACAATCTATCCCTGGAGGTTCGTAGATTTCCCACCAGCTGGGAATAGCCGTGTAAGATAGATAGGGGGGTGCAATACAATATAAACCTTC
Organism: uncultured bacterium; assembly: GCA_964603075.1. Lineage (GTDB taxonomy): Bacteria > Hydrothermota > UBA3073 > UBA3073 > UBA3073 > JAGMCL01. The sequence goes on along the minus strand of CAZRTU010000141.1, from coordinate 1,358 downwards.
GCTGGAATCAGTTGCCCAATCATTGTTATTATCCTCATCAATTGACACTACAAATGTAGCTGCGTCATCGAGAGTATCGTCAATGATATAATCCAGAGCCAGATACAAATTGCCTGAATCATTCATTACGTAAAGGTAGACCGAGCCTAAGGGATCGGGATTATCATCCGCATAACCCAGGAAATCAGAAATGTCGTAAACTGCGGCATCTGTCCATTCACCTTTTGTCTCTATAACACCATCAATAACAGGTGGTGTATCTGTCCATCCAGAAAGGATGGTTCGGGTAGGTGAGAAACAGATTGAATTCTTGCTTAATGTATCGTTATAAGGCCACTCATCACCTACAAGTTCCGTGTAGGCTGTTACCGTATATGTCATTCCCCACATGTGAGGTGTCCAGTCAGCAAAGTTAATAGTCTGTATAGAATTTGGTGCCAGGTTAGAAACATTCTGTGTGTTATTATATTCATTGATACCAGTGCTATCTTCAATATCGCAGGTGATGTTAAAGGACGCAGAAGATGTACCGATATTTTTGACCCGGATGATCGGGGTAACTGGTGTATTGTAACCCACAACATTGAGAGGACTCTGGATAGAGGTGACCCTGACATCTGTGTCGGTCTCTGGAATATCCCCGTGGACCAGTTTATAGCAAAGGTTAGTGCCCTGCCATATTCCCCACTCATCGCCGCCCATACAATATATTTCTGTAGAGCAGGGACGGGCAACGAGATAGTTATCACGGGCAATCTCAAAAGGATAATCTGGCAGAGGATAAAACCCACCCTTACCCGCAGGGTCGTATTCCCAGCATTTTTCAGTAACATCGGTGCCGCTTTCATAACCGCCTACTATGTAGAATTTGCCCTGCATTGCACAGGCAGCGTTATTGCCATTTGGAAAACGCAGTTCATCGGTCTCTTCCCAGGTAATATCACTGGGATCTGCGGGATTGATGGTTCCAACAACCACATTGGTATATGGACCAGGATACCCACCGAAAAGGTATATTTTGTCTCCATAAATCGTCGCGCCGCCCATATAGAAATCTTCGGGTAATGAAGTTGCAATATACCAGGAATCAGCAACAGGTTCGTAGTAATAGACTGTATTAGTAGATAGATATGTGGTTTGATTACCACCGATGAGATAGATAAGTGAATCCCGCCAGGCAACCAGCCCGTGGGCATACCGCGTGCTGGGTAGCGACTGCCCTGTACTCCAGGAATTGCCTGCACAGTCATATATTTCAGTGACATCCAGAACAGTAGAGCCGTCAAAGCCTCCGACAACATATATCTTACCGTTACAATAGGCACCCTGAATCCATTTTCGGGCAGTGGGCATAGGTG
>CAZRTU010000140.1:0-5455 GCA_964603075.1 uncultured bacterium | reverse complement strand
CTCTTTTTAAAAACCCTTATCAATTTTAAATCCATGAACTTATCAAAAATTAATCATAGAAATAATTAATACCTTAACATTGCTTTTTGTATTTAATAAATCTTGTACAGTTAGTATATATCAAAATTATCGTTTTGTCAAGGTTTTTTTTATACTCTGAATATTTTTGCTAAGTTTTCTATTTTCATATACTTAGGGAATAAATCAATTACGGTAATTTTTGCGTAGTCTCTAAAAAATTTTTTACTTGACTTTTTCGTAAACGTATGTTATGATATATTTGAATTTTCGTTCAATAATTTTTAATAAATCCTATGGAGGCTGTATGGAGAGAAAGTCGTTGGATTTCTTGAAAGAATTGACTAACACAATGAGCCCTTCCGGCTCTGAGGATGAAGCAGCCAAATTATGGAAGAGTTACGTGGGAAAATTTACTGACGATGTAAAAGGCGATGTTCACGGCAACTCCATTGGTGTGATAAATCCAAAGGGCAAACCGCGAGTAATGCTCGCCGGGCATATAGATGAAATTGGATATATGATTAAGTATATAGATGAAGATGGGTATCTCTATTTTTCTACCATAGGCGGTATTGACACCCACATTATGCCTGGCGAGAGACTCTGGATACGAGGAAAGAAGGGTAGATTGCTCGGAGTAATAGGGCGTGGTCCTATCCATCACCTTGAGAAAGAAGAGAGAGAGAAACTCTCAAAGATAGAGGATCTTTTCATCGATATAGGTGTGAAGGACAGAAAGGAAGCAGAGAAGTTGATTTCCATTGGAGATTCAGCAGTTCCTGCTGTCTCATTTGAGGATTTACATGGAGATAGGGTGGTCGCAAGGGGATTTGACGATAGGGCAGGCGCCTTTGTCGTGGCAGAGACATTGAGATTACTCGCTGATAAACAATTCGAGGCTGGAGTATATGGTGTAGCCACAGTCCAAGAAGAGATTGGTTTACGTGGGGCAAGGACATCCGCCTTTAGAGTATCACCCGAGGTTGGCATAGCAATAGACGTAACATTTGCTACAGATTACCCTAAAACAAAGAAGGAAAAGATAGGGGATATCAAGATAGGTAGTGGTCCAGTGGTCGCGCGTGGCCCTAACATAAATCCCAAAATCTTCAATATGCTTGTCACAACGGCAAAATCTAAAAAAATACCTTACCAGATAGAGGGACTCCCAAGAGGAACAGGAACAGATGCCAATGTTATACAGCTAACAAAGGAAGGAGTAGCCACAGGACTCGTCTCCATTCCTAACAGATATATGCACACTCCAGTAGAACTTGTCTCTACTGATGACTTAATGAATGCATCAAGGCTTCTTACGGAATTTATAATGAAGCTAAAGAAGACGTCGGATTTCATTCCATACTAATTTATTATGGAAAGCCTTACCTACGAAATGGTAGCCGCAGGCTTTACGCCTGCAAACAAACGCCCTAATTGCCCAATGACTTAATAATCCAAATTTAGTGCGGGATCTTGTATAATTATTTTTCTAAGTTACGTAAGATTATATTCACGGGATAAACGCCACGGTGGCATTCCCCTGGGGAAAGAGGGCAATCTTCTTTCCCTTTTTTCCCTGCTCTTCTATCGTCTTTTTGAGGTCGTCCACCGGCATAATGAAACACGAACGAAGAACAGAAGGCTCAACGCCTGTATAGCCCCAGATCTCTTTTTCCTCGAGTATTTCGGCAAGCTTATACGTCTTCTGGTAGCCCAGTTTAAAATTATGTTTAACAAGCTCTAAGGCTCTTTTGGGCGATCCCGCCTTTTCAAATATATCGATAAAATCTCTGTTACCCACCCCTTCTCTACAACCCGATACAAATAAAATTGTTTCACCCTTTCTTACGGCGAATTTTACATTATCGATGGTTTTCTGAGATTGATAGAAATCTATATCAGTGGGGAACTCAGCTACGGTTACAGCAATGTCAACTGTCTCCTTCAGGGGTACGCACGAGACTTCCTTGCTGTGACCAATACACATCTCAAACGCCTTCTCTATATTACCTGTATAGGCTTTGTAGATTTTTCCATTCTTGTCTATTACGACCTGTATGGTAAATATCCTATCTTCTCCCATTTTTCTCGTTAGATCAAGCATTCCGAGGTGAACGGGGTTGTCTTGCAGATTGAGAGTGGCTGAACGAGGATGTAGTGACATTGAATGATTAGACTCAATGGTGCTATAAGATGCAACGCCTGGAAGGAAAGATTTTCTTCCTCCCATAAACCCAGCAAAGTAGTGCGGCTCTACAGAAGAGAATGTTATGATCTTTGGGGCTTCATATACTAATTTAGAGACCTCCAAGGGATTTCCGTACCTATCCTCACCTAATTTAACGAACTGGTCTTCTCTTGCATCATGGATGTGTATCTTTCCTCTTAATTCACCGAGATACTTGCCAAAGATATATTTTAGACCTTCCTCATTAGGTGCTGGATGGCTACCGCAGGCTACTACAAATCTTACATCTTTACTTTCCAGTTCAGGATAAATAAAATCGAGAATCCTGGATGTTGGTGTGTTCCTCGTCGAATCATTAACTATTACTACGGCACCATCCCTTGCGAATTCACATAAAGGGCGAGACTGGACAGGATTCTTTAATGCCTCGACAAAGGTCTTTTCTTCGTCTTCGCATCTGACATCGTTGAGTCTATATACATCCACAAACGGCGAGAGGTCTAACTTAATATGTTCTTCACGAAAAGGGATCCTAACTACCATAAAAAATCTCCTTACAATTTTCTGCTTCTCCAGGCTCGCTCAAGCCGCGATACAGGAATGATTATATGTTCATTAAATATCAATTCATAAGATGAAATAACCCTTCCAATTTGAGAGACACACGTCCCAGACATAACTTCCTCGAATTCCTTCTCCCTTGCTGGGTCAACCTCAACGACGAATCTTGAGTTTGATTCCGAGAATAGAATATGCTCTAAATCTTCCAGGTCAGATGCCGGGATTTTCTCGAGATTTATCTCCATGCCCAAATTAGCATCGAAGCACATCTCTGGGAGGGCGACACCAATACCCCCTTCGGAACAGTCGTGACATGCCATAACAATACCACTTTTAATGGATTTATGCAGTCTCTTATAAAGCTCTATGGCAATCTCTGACCTTAAAATTGGCTCTTCACCTCCTGAGTGTCCGAGAACACGGTAAAGGAGAGAATTGCCTAATTCAGGGTATGTGTGGCCAACCACATAAATCAGATTACTATCGCCCTTTATACTCTGTGATACTGTAGTATTAATATCATCAATTAGTGAGATCGCCGACACAAGTATGGTGGGGGGAACGGATATCTTCCCATTCTCTGATTTATACTCATTATAAAGGCTATCTTTACCCGATATAAAAGGCATCTTGTATACCATAGCTACATCATATAATGCTTCACATGCCCTAACAAGTTTACCCATTGTAATGGGGTCTTCAGGATCCCCCCATGAGAAGTTATCAAGAAGTGCACAGAGTGAGGGATCGCCACCTGCTGCGCATAGATTCCTTACAGCCTCATCTAAGCTTGAAGCAGCGTTTCTGTATGGATCTTCGTAAAAGGGAGTGAGTCCATGCGCTACTACGATACATCTCTTACACTCGATAAATAGTGGACAAAGGACTGCTGCATCTGCATGGAGTGGTTTTATGCATGTAGCTCCCTGAACCTCATGGTCATACTGCCTTACAACCCATTCTTTGGTCGCTATATTCTGGTGTGACATCATTCTCTCTAGTAATTCCTCTACTCCCACATTACTACTTATGTAGGAATTTACCTTTACGCCTTGCTTATTGCCTTTATTTGATGGGAAGATCGCTTTTTTTGCATTTTTGGGCATTCCATGGAGTAAAAAATCGAGATCCAGATTACAAATAACAGATTCCTTACACCTGACTTTAATTCTTCTTGTATCTACAAACCTCCCTATTACAGTCAGCTCGCTTTCATATTCATCGAAGATACTCTTAAGAGCTTCTATATTCTTTTCCGGAGCAGCGAGAACCATTCTTTCCTGTGACTCGGATACCCATATCTCCGTAGGAACCAGCCCAGTATATTTTAACTGGACTTTATCCAGCTGGATCTCTGCTCCAATACCCTCTGCAAGTTCTGAAACTGCAGTACAGATTCCTCCAGCGCCACAATCTGTTATTGAATTGTAAAGTCCTCTGTCCCTTGCAACGAGTAATGCATCAAGCAAATTTTTCTCCCGCAGGGGATCGCCAATCTGAACAGCAGAACCAAATTCGCTCTGAGTGGTTTCATCCATGATGCCTGACGAGAAGGTGGCTCCGTGGATTCCGTCTCTGCCTGTTTTACCTCCAACCAGGACCACCAAATCTCCCACCTTTACAGATTTATCACATCGGTTCTTTGGTATAATACCTATACAGCCACAGTATACGAGCGGATTGGCTGTATAATCACGATGAAAGGTCACAGAACCATTTACAGTAGGTATACCCATCTTATTGCCGTAGTCTGCGACTCCTGATACAATACCTCGGAGTATCCTCCTTGGGTGCAGAACTCCTCTTGGGAGTTCTGAATATGGCATTCCCGGATCCCCAACGCAAAATATATCGGTATTTGCTATAGGCTTAGCACCAAGACCACAACCGAGTATGTCTCTGATCACCCCTCCTATTCCTGTGGCTGCACCTCCAAAGGGCTCCAGTGCCGAAGGGTGATTATGGGTCTCAACCTTAAAACATACAGCATATCTTCCGTCAAATTCAATAATGCCTGCATTATCTTTGAATGCCGATATTACCCAGGGTTTTCTGAGTTCTTCTGTTACCTTCATCACAGTAGATTTAAGCAGACTATCGCAATATATTTTTCCCTTGCCACCGCTACAGAGAGTTACCTTACCCCTCATAGTTTTATGTGAACAGTGCTCTGACCAGAGAATACCAAATGTCTCGAGTTCGGCTATGGTCGGTTCTCTACTCTCCCTTGAAAAATAATCAGATATCTCAATCATCTCCTCGAGATTCAAAAAGAGACCCATCTTTCTGCTTGACTGCTGGAGCTCTTTATCATTCATTGAGGATAAATCTACAGTAGGTGTTTCCTCGGTAGGTCTTATATCGACCTCCAATTTCTCTTCATCCCTCACAATATGCTGGATTAGAGGGTTAAATATAACCCTCTCCGTAGCAAGTCTCACTGTCTCATCATCTGCATTATAGAATACGTATTTCTTCAGGATTCTTATGCCATCAATAGTGATGCCCAATCTTTTCGCTACCTCCTGCGTATCTATCGCCACCGGATCCATAACTCCTGGATTAAGTGCTATTTCTAGAATCTTGGTATTCTCGGGGAAGGAGAATTCTCCATATCTATCTGATACAGGGTCTGCAACTACATGTTTTAGTTTTGATAACTCCTGAGCAGTGATATCTCCATAG
>CAZRTU010000139.1:0-5465 GCA_964603075.1 uncultured bacterium | reverse complement strand
GGCCCCTTGGCCTTATTCTGCGTCTTCCACTGAAACTACATACAGCAGGCTATCAATAAGTATTTGGGTCAGGTCACCCTACATGACGACTCTTTCACCATATTTTTCTTTGGTTTCATCTCTTGATTCGCGAAGGTACTTTGCTGTGAAGATATATAAGGTACCTTTTTGGAGCACTCGTCTTAAAATTCCCTTGTCTATCTGAAATGTCTTTATATATAGGCTGCTGTTTTCTATCCAGCAATCGTCCGCACCTGTATCTAATAACCTCCTTTTTATCGAAGATAAGTCAATTTCATTCGGAACTGGGGATATATCTGCACGGTAAATCTCCGAGAGTGGGTGGTCGATTCTTATGTTATCTCCGAATCCTTCGAATATTGCCTTGAAGTAGACGTCCTTACCCTTTGCCTCGATATATTGTGGATTCAATGTCTTTATATCAAGATTGATCTTTGCCTCAGTCTCCTCGATAACAGGAGATAGAAACATCAGATTTGGTGTGAATTCATATATAAAAGACCCTCCTCGCCTTCCTAGATATAGGAAATTGCCAAAAGAGGTAACTGTCTGGACTATTTCATGTGGAAACCTTTCACTCTTAACACTCTCTTCCCATATACCTGTTTCCTTGATAAACAGTTGATTATTAGAGTAGAAGACCTCCTTCTTTACTTCTCTGTCGTTGATTCGCCAGTCATAAATGATGTCTATCCGGCCTCTTTCGTCGTACAGTGCTTGTATACGGGTGCTGACACCGGTTCTGTAAAGTTCTATATCCAGGCAGAAGCCCCTTTTTTCTATCTCATCAAGCACCCGCTCTATCTTTTCTGAATCTGGAGGTTTTGTATCATCGTCCTGGATATCGTAACGTACGCATCCAGAAGAAGTTAATAACAGGATAATAGAGTTGAGCAGGACTAAATGTAGGGGTAAATTATTCTTTCGCATGGAAGGGGGGAATTCTAAAATTCGCTTCCAAGAGTAATATGGTATTGCCAGCCGGATGAGACATCTTCAAGATCGGTCCTCTTTGCCATATCCAATAATAGTACAAAATAGGGGAATCTGATCCTGATGCCTCCACCGAAGCCCATTTTTATGTCCTTCAGCCTTCCGTCCTCAAATACCCTGACATCAGATAGATCATCAACTGCGTATCCTGCGTCAAGGAAGAGAGCACCTCTGATGCCGTATATGTCGAGAGGAAGAGGGAATCCTAAGTGCAGCCTTTTTATGAAAGGGAACCTGAATTCGAGGTTTATACCTCCAATATCATATCCAGCAAATTCGAGATAATCATATCCTCTAATGGTACCTGTTCCTCCTATTCTTAATCTGGCGAAGTCCTTGCTGTCGATGGTTTCAGCGAAAACTCTTGTGGCGAAGTAGTACCCAGGATATATCCTGAAATATTTCCTTAAGTCACAACCAAGATATGTATACGAAAGAAAGGATCTTGCAAACGGTATAGCTTTTGCAAGGGTAAACTGCATCCTCATACCATTTACTGGGCCGGTATAACCCCATAGAGAGTTATCGTAGATGTATGATACAGATAAAGGGCAGACATAACTTGTTGTATCTTCAAAGGCTACCCAGTCGTCTTCGGTATAGTCCCATTGGTAAAGAATCTGCTGTATTGAATAGAAGTATAAATCACTATCAATTCTCCTGAATTTGTCGAGGGGATATTCCATGGCTATACCGCCGCCCGTGTATTTTTCATTCAAGAGAACATCGTACCACACCAGGCTTGGATATTGCTCCTTGAAGAAGGTAAATCCAAGATTCAATCTCCTCTCCAGATACCAGTATACGAAATTAAGGTTGGATTCGAGAAGATTGCCTGGGTAATCAGTAATCAGATAGAATCTATGGCTTCCGAGTATATCCGAAACTGATAGATACGCCTGAGCATAGAATTCGTCGTTTGATAAGGTGATCAATCCTCCAACATAGTCAGGTGATAACCTCAGGCCTGGTTTAGTGCTTTTTATGGGTTCGTCCAGTTCATCCACTTCAACAAATGGAATATCATAGGTGCGATACTCAGGCGGGGGGGAGCCCTTTATTGGGATCTCCATACTAAATATGTCCCATCCCGTTTCTGTATAAAGGGATAAAAGTACTCTACCATTATCTGATATGGTAAAGGACTCGATGGTCCCCATAACATTTGTTAATTGTAATTCCCCTCCTTGATCAAGATGGTAAGAATAAAGGTCGGTTCTTCCTGGATAGTTTGCAAGATACAATAGCAATGTGTCATTATAGATTATTGGAAATTTCGTTTCTCTGCTCCTGTCCGGGACTATTTTGTTTAATTCCATCCCGTCCTTGTTGATAGAGTATACTGCATATTCACCATATTTCCATTCATCAGATGAGTCAGGCCTGTCTGATGCAAAAAGTATACGGTCGTCCCAGAAACTCGGGGTTTTGTCGTCGTAAACATCATCGGTTAATTGTCTCGTCTTGCCTGTCTCTATGTCTATTACGTAGATATCTGCTCTACCATAAGCAACCCCTCTGAAGACTATGTTTCTTCCATTCTCTGAAAAAGAGGGCGAGGATATTGCGGGGGGTGGGGGAGTCAGCTTTTTTACTATCTTCTTCTTGTACGGATTCATTATATAAATAACATTCCTGTCCTCCAATTTTGAAATGAATGCGACGAGTTCTCCATCAGGCGACCATGATATGCTGCCCTCCATGATATATATGGATTCAAAGATCCTGGATTTTCCGCTTTGGACGAGTTTGGTTTTGACTTTACCTGTTATAACAGATGCAAGATATATGCTTCCGTATTGGTCCCTGTCAGACATAAAGACGAAATCACTTCCATCCGGAGAGATCGAGGGTGCTATATTGAATGTATAAGTGTCATTTCTCCTGGTCAGACGCCTTGCTCCGTTAGGTATTTCAACCGTGTTTTCCACATCACTCCATGCCCATTTATTCAGCCACATTTGCCAATTTCTATCAAGGGTTTCAATGTCTATACCCACTGATTTCTTCAGGGCAGCATCAAATCCTCCAATAATGCCTATCTTGTGGTATATCTCGCCTATCTTCTTTTCTCCATACCTTTCGGCTATATACTTAAGTATGGATTGTCCCTCCTTGTACATAAGGTAGCTTCCTTCTATCTTCCATAATTCATCTATGGACACGAGATTGTTGTTATATATAAGATCTCTCAATATCATGCCCGTTTCAGGGTCTTCATTTAACGACATGTATTCAGACATTCCCTCAATAAACCATAATGGTACACGATATAGCGCATCCTGAGGCAGGATGTTGGTAGTCTCGCCTACAAGAGAAGATGACTGGATTACGTGGGTCATTTCATGGGTAAGTACATGTCTGAAATCTTCATATGAGCCATTAAATTGAATGACTATTCGATTCCTATATAATTCAGTAAATCCACCCACACCTTCGTCTATCAGATCGAGGATCACATTTGTTTGTTCAAAATCACTGTGGTTTGCATATATTATTACAGGGATCTTCGAATTGGGAGATCTGCCGAGTATAGATGTTAGTCTGTCCAGTTCTTCTTCCAGGACCATAGAGGCAAACCTTACTGGCTCTTCCTCTCCCTCGTAGAAGAATATCTCGAAATGCGGGGTGGTGTATATCTTCCAGTCAAACTTTCTATATTGAACCTTGTTCTTCCCAAAGGTTGCTGCATTTATTATAATGGGGAAGAGGAGCAGAAATAAAATATTACGGACTCTCATACATTTCCTCGTCTATTGAAAAAGAAGAGAGCCAAATTCATCTCTCATATACTTATATAATTAGACAAGATTTTTTCAAAATACTTGCGATTAAATCTCGTCTCTATTAAGGAAAACGTATAGAATTGAGGATTATCCTATAAAGCTACAGTGATGATTTCTCAAAAGTTACTTAATCGTTGGGATCTAAGATATTGCTTAATAAAGGATTAGAGAATATGGACTTAGAATCTATAGCAAAATCTGATACCCATATCGGGCTCAAGATAGAGATTTATATTTTTATTCCTCCCGAGTCTTGCGGATATAACGGCAGAGATTACTCTATTGACAATTCCAGCAGCAATACAATATGATGCGTTTGAGAGTGCCTTTCTCTCCCCTTTCCTTAAATCTCTATATCTTTCCCACTCTTTTTCATTCCATTCCCAATCAAGCTCTACAGGAATCTCATTTTCTTCAATATATCTAAGTTGTGCCTCTCTGTCGTTTGGAAAGAGCCGCCTTGCCTCGTCTCTGATATTTTCATTATAAGATTCCCTTGATCCGTACCACTCGAGCGCATTGTAGTAATTCTCATCCATGCCGGTTCTTGCTCCGGCATACTGATGTGAATATATTATATAATCATCTCTTAGAATACCCGCATATTTATTAAAACCTATATATGTAAGGATTACCCCTGATTCCAGTATAAATGCCCTAATTGCGTCGTCTTTTTCTCCCATGTAGAGTTCTCCGAGTCCAGGAAAGGTTACAGAAAGCATTATCGCCTTTTTAGTGCTCCTCTCTTCTCCCTCACCCCACAGCATTGAGGCGACCAGAGCAATCGCTATCAACACGTTCATCGAGCCTCCCCCGATTAAAACCATTATTATGGATTATACAGGTCTAATTATAGCATATTATTCCTTGGATGTCAAGAAAAAAGATTCCCATAGAGCCCTTAAAAGTCTTGACATTCATATAAAGTTATGATATAATACGTAAATCTGACAGATACATAAATCTTTTTCCATCCAGAGATACCAAGATCCGTGATATTTGCCTGAGCCGCGGCTTTATAGGTAGTGTCAAATAGAATATGACAAAACACAGAGGTAAAATTAAATTGTGCTGTTCCCGAGTTGCTGAAATCAGTATTAATCGCTGTTTATGTTCTTTACCCTTCATTTCTTTTGCTTGCCCAAAAGAAACGAAGCAAAGAAAAGGGCACCCCGAATGTTTTTCTTAACGGCAGATTGCTGCGTCTTATGGCTAATTTCCAGAACTCGCTTCGCTCAGACACCTGGAAATCTTAACGCCAACGTCTTGCAATCTGCCTAAAAAACATCATGGGGATTAAAACGAAACTAACTTATGTGATGGACCTATTTAGTACTTCTATACTCAATAATCTATAATTTGGTGTTAGATCCTTTATAGTTACTACAGATTAGATATTAAAATGACAACTTGCCTGACGGCAGTCAGGAATCAAAAATGCTCTGAGCCCTCTGCGGTTCCCCTGCACCATATATAGGTACAGGGTGAATCTGTGGTTGGAAAAGAGTGTTAGATGATTTTTCGCCCTTCGCTTTTCTCTCTTTGCTTTTCGCAAATTGTTCCCTGCCTGCGGCAGGCAGGTTTGTGGTTAAATTTTTGACAATACTGCTTTATAGATGAGGAAGAGGGATGGATTAATATCGTTATTATGATTCCAAAAATGAA
>CAZRTU010000138.1:0-5491 GCA_964603075.1 uncultured bacterium | reverse complement strand
TCGATTCTTCGATAGAGTCTTTATCCGGTCCACTTTTCTGGTAAGCAACAAGACCTGCCTCTATGGCTCTTGCAAGAGGAGCCCTATATTTACGGCAGTACTCAAGTCCTCCTTCCACCCCCCTTTTGCCAAGCACATTCTTAAGGCCCTGCACAAAGCGTTTTCCGTTTATCGACGCTATTCCGAAAGATATAAACCTTTCGATGATAAAGGCAATTCCTGCAATCGCGCAGAATAATAGAGGCCACATGAATGGTCCGCCTTTCTGAAAGAATTCAACCACACCTACCTCCTTGTTAAGACTAACAGTTATTTACACCCTGTGAAGCCAAACAGAAAAAAAACAAGAGGAGACTACAATATTATATACTAAAAATCTTAATTTGTCAACCTTAAAATAACAATAAAAAGGCCTCCCTTGTTCACTGCCTAAATATAGTGAAGGAAATAATAGATCATTTACGGCAGGAACATCCCCAAAGTATTTCGATAAGGACTCGACCTCTATCATCGCTGCTGGCATTATATGTTACCAAGTCTATATTAATAAAGGCGTTATTATATTTATAGGATATTATACAACAAAATTATAAAAATGTCAAGAATTTTTTTGGAAGACCCATTACCACGGTAAAATAAAACTTGACAGAGTATAAAAAATATGATATAATATTCGTGAAAATTTCATATATATAACCTTTTGTAATGATATAGATGTAGACAAAAACTAAAATTCCTGTTAACAGTAGATAATTTCTAAGGTAAGGGAGGGTTTATGAGGATCCATGAAGGTAAGATAACGGGAGTTGGCAAGAGTTTTGCTATCGTCTCTTCAAGATTCAACAATATGGTCAGTGACAGGTTAGTAGAAGGTGCCTTAGATTGCCTAAATAGGCATGAGGTCAAGCAAGACGATATTGATCTATATAAGGTACCTGGTGCCTATGAAATAATACAGGTGACAAGGACTTTGGCCAGGGAAAAGCGATTTGATGCGGTTATATGCCTGGGAGCCATAATAAGGGGAGATACGCCACATTTCGATTTTATTGCGGGTAACGTCATAAAGGGAATAATGCAGATGAACCTCGACTATGATATACCTGTAGTACTGGGTATCATAACCGCTGATAGCTTTGATCAGGCGATGGACAGGGCAGGTGGGAAGCTCGGGAATAGAGGATTCACTGCAGCGATGACAGCACTCGAACTCGCGAATCTGAAGGTTTGATTAGTCCATTTATTCACTACTCCAATTGGGTTGGTGGGTCCCGTTCAAAAACCAAGATGAAGTACCGCAGGCAAGCAAGAAAGGTAGTTTTGAAGACCCTCTACTGGATGGAAACGACCGGGGAGACTGCCGAAAAGGCATTCGAGGATATAAGTTCTAATTGGAGCAGACCTATCTTTGATAGACCTTATGCAGATAGACTCTTGGAAGGGATTGCCGCCAAAAGTGAAGAGCTGGATGCAGTCTTGAGTAGTATAGTAAAGAATTGGGACATCCAGAGGATTGCCATAATTGACAGAAATATCTTACGTATTGCAATATACGAGATATTATATCTGGAGGATATACCGCCAAAGGTATCAATGGATGAGGCTATAGAGATAGCCAAGATATACTCCACAGCCGATTCGAGTAAGTTTGTGAATGGCATATTGGACAGAGTGCTCAAGAAAAAGGCCAGATTGAGTAAGAAGATGAAGGTAGCCGAAGAGTAGTCTATGATAGTGGCAATAATCTCAGATATTCATGCTAATCTCGAGGCATTAGATGCGGTGCTCAAAAGAATCGAGGAGATAAGAGTAGACAAGATCCTTTGTCTTGGAGACATTGTTGGCTACGGACCCAATCCTAACGAGTGTTTACAGCGCATAAAGAGGGTTGTTGATGGGTCTGTGGTTGGCAATCATGAATATGGTGTTCTGGGGCTTACAGATTTACGCTGCTTCAGTGTAAATGCAAGGTTGGCTTGTGAATGGACGAGGGAAATCCTCTCTAAAGAAAACATATCCTATATATCTGAGATGCCCGTTAAACTGACGATTGACGGTATGCTTCTCGTTCACTCGACCCCACATATCCCCCTTGATTGGAACTATATCCTTAATCTCGGGGATGCCAGAAGCCAATTCGTCCATTTAAAACAGAAGATCTGTCTCGTAGGACACTCTCATGAGCCGATTGTCTTTGCAAATAGAGATAACGTCTGCAAGATCTTAGGAAAGTCCTCCTTTTCTATTGATGAGGAAAGTCAATACATCATTAATTTTGGGAGTGTTGGGCAGCCACGAGACTATGATCCCAGAGCAGCCTTCGGAGTAATTGATCTGGAGAAAAGGGAGGTCCAGTTGATAAGAGTTCCATATGACATAGAGAATGTACAGAAGAAGATTATCGACAGAGGACTTCCGAGATTTCTTGCCGAAAGACTGCGTATAGGGGCTTGAGGAGAGACGGTCTCTTAAATTATAAGGAGGTCTTATGACTCGAGTGTTAGTCACGGGTATTACAGGATTCGCCGGAAGCCATCTTACAGATTATCTCCTTGGAATGGGCAGTCTCAAGATATATGGTATAAAGCGCTGGAGATCTCGTACGGAGAACATCGAACATTTTATAGACCGTGTCGACTTTTACGAGTGCGATCTTCGGGATGCCTCCTCTGTAAGAGACCTGATAGAGTTTGTAAAACCGGATATGGTGTTTCATCTGGCTGCACAGAGTTTCGTTCCCACTTCATGGAGTGCTCCCGCAGAATCTCTGGAGACCAACATAATGGGTGAGCTCAATCTTTTCGAGGCGGTAAGAAGGACAGGTATCGATTCTCTTATACAGATAGCAGGTTCATCTGAGGAGTACGGAGCAGTAGGAGAAGATGAGGTTCCCATAAAGGAGACGAACCCGCTTCGTCCACTATCACCCTACGCTGTGAGCAAGGTTGGGCAGGACATGCTGGCATATCAGTATTTCAAGAGCTATGGAATGAGAATAATAAGGACAAGAGGTTTTAATCATACTGGACCGCGCAGACCGCCTGTTTTTGTTTGCTCTGACTTTGCCAAGCAGATCGCGGACGTCGAGAAGGGGCTAAGGGAGCCTGTCATAGAGGTTGGAAATCTTGAGTCTGTGAGAGACTTTACAGACGTGAGAGATATGGTAAGGGGCTATTGGCTTGCTCTCTCTAAGGGAATACCGGGAGAGGTTTACAATATATCAACTGGGATCGGCAGGAAGATAGGTGATATACTTGATTCCTTGATAGAGATCACCGGAGTTGATGTAGAGATTAGGGTCAGCAAACAGAGGCTTCGCCCATCGGATGTTCCCAACCTTATAGGAGACTCAACCAGATTCAGAGAAAGAACCGGCTGGAAGCCGGAGATACCATTTGAGAAGACACTTGAGGATCTAATTGATTTCTGGAGATAGATATTATTTTGGATGAACAGGATAGGTGATTCCAGATAGAGGTGCTATATTATTTAAACTGGAGCCTGGGAGTGTTGGGTACAATGAACCCACCTATTATTTTATATCCTGCATTCGTGCAAAGCCTAACCCATCCCGAGTCTAAATTTCATCAATTCATACATATCATCTGCAGCCCTATTCCAGGTGAATTGCTTAGCCCACAGGACTGCATTTTTCGCCAACCCTTCTCTTAAAGACCTGTCTTCTATTATCTGTAATAATCTGTGTACCAATGCATTCAAATCGCCGTGCTCTAGCAAAAAACCCGTCCTTCCATCAGATATAGAGTCTCTGAGCCCTGGAGAATTGCTGGCTATTACTGGAGTACCACATGCATTTGCCTCAATGTTTGTAATGCCCCAGCCTTCTTTTAGTGATGTGTTGACCACTACCCATGCAGATTGTAGGATTCCCTTTTTCTCCCGCTCGGGCACAAAACCTTTGAATTCGACATAATCCTCTAATTTCAGCCTTTTTGTCAGCGCTGCGAGAGGTCGCAGATAGTCCCCGGTGCCTATAATGATAAGCCTGGCAGAAGGAATCCTGGTAACGATCTTGTGCATCGCATACAACAGGATATCCACGCATTTGTATTTCTTGATCCTTCCAAGATATGCGATTAAAGGTGTTTTAGATTTTGATCTGAATTGAGGCGCAAATTCGGGATTTACAGCGGGAGAAATTATATATATCTTCTTCTCGGGTATACCCCAGTTGACGAGTTCGTCCTTTGTACTCTTTGACAAAACAGAGAACAATTCATTCTTATATACCTTCGGGATCAGCTTTTCGGCAAAATAAACGTAGGAAGCGAATGCCGGGTTCGTTTCCCTGTAGATCGCAGTGCCAAAGAAGTGGTAACCTATGACCAGGAGAGGAAGGGGTATATAGAGCGGAGTGAAGAACGGAATTTTGTTGATGTTGTCGATTACTATATCATAATCGGTTTTCGCCAAAAGCGACTTACAGGCTGAAGTGACGTAGAAATTGAATGTGCTCCTCCTTCCAACTCTCACAACATTAATTCCATCTACAAATTCGGTTTTCTTTGCATCAGGGAATGAGCAGCATAGCAGGGTGGTCTCATTTCCCTTCTCTGCGATCCTACCGAATATCTCATGGAGATGTATCTCTGCACCTCCAGAAAGCGGGTTTCTTCTGTCCTGCCAGTTTATCAAGAATATTTTCATGTCCACGCCGTTTTATCAGTGCTTTCCCTGGAGAGTTGCTAAATCAATAGAGATTATACAATCTTTTTGTGGTGTCAGGGGTATCTCAATTTACCCACGATTATAACATATGAGGAGCAAAAAGTCAAGTAAAAGAAGAGATTATTGATAAGAAAGGGGATCTTCAAGTGGTATGGGAGATCTTTTCTGGTTATTTTATAGAGTTCTTTTGGCATACATGCTTATAACCAAGAAAAATATTGACAAAAATCGAAATATGTTGTATAATTGGAGTTCATTACATTTGACTGAGTTTTTGGTGCTCGAAGATCAGAGGAATTTGCTTTCTGGCTGATTAGACATAGAGGATAGATCTTTTTTCTGCGTTGGGTTTTGATTTCTTTTTCGGGATTAATTATAGTTGGGGGTCTGATGAGGCTGATATTGACCTTGAACTGTGGTAGCTCCTCTGTTAAATACCAACTGTATGACTGGGATGAGAGATTTCCTCTTGCCAAGGGAATTGTAGAAAGGGTAACTGTTGGTGGTGGTTTCATATTACATGAAGTGCCAGGTAGAGAGCCCTTGAAAATAGAGGAGGAATGTCCAACCCATAGAGAGGCAATAAGATTGATTATGGAGACCATGAAAAAGACGGAGGTTATAAAGGATTTTTCGGTTATTGAGGGTGTTGGGCACAGGGTCGTCCATGGAGGCGAGAAATTAACACACTCTGTCCTGATAAACGATGAGGTATTGGAGATTTTCGAAAAGCTAAAGGAGCTCGCGCCTCTGCATAATCCGCCGAACATACTAGGTATAAAGGCAGCCATGGAGATAATCC
>CAZRTU010000137.1:0-5546 GCA_964603075.1 uncultured bacterium | reverse complement strand
AGCCTTTCTCTTTGTAA
The DNA here is from genome assembly GCA_964603075.1 of uncultured bacterium. Taxonomy (GTDB): domain Bacteria; phylum Hydrothermota; class UBA3073; order UBA3073; family UBA3073; genus JAGMCL01. The sequence continues at coordinate 5,529 of CAZRTU010000137.1, read as the reverse complement.
ACTCCTCAAGGAAAGCTGAGGCGATGGCTCTACCTCCATCGGGTTCTGTTCCTCTATCTATCTCATCGGCGAGAAGCAGACTCCTATCCGTGGCTCTCCCAAACATTTCATTCAATTCTCTCAGATGGAATGAAAACGATGAATCGCCGGACTCAATCGATGACTCATCACCCATATCACAGAATACACTGTCAAAAATAGGAAACACTGAGTCAGGCGATGCCGGGACTGGTAAGCCAGAAAGAGCCATAAGAGAAAGGAGACCAACTGTCTTAAGGGATACCGTCTTTCCACCCATATTGGGTCCTGTAACCAGAAGGGTTGTGAAATCTTTACCAACCTTTATATTGAGAGGAACCACCTCCCTCCTTAGCCGTAGGAGAGGGTGCCTGCCTCGTATTATATTCAGTACTCTTCCCCCAACCTGGGGTATCTTCCACCCCCTACCCCTTGAAATTCTCGAAATTGCAATAATAGAGTCGTACTTAGCAATTATATCGAGATCGGTATTTATCTCAGAAAACCTTCCTCTAAGTGCATCTGTCAATTTTCTTTGAATCCTCTTTTTTTCTTCTTCAATTCTTCTCGAAGTAATCTCTATCTCATTATTTAGTGATACACAAGAGGTTGGTTCTACAAAAAGGGTCTTGCCACCACGTGAGATATCATGCACTATACCATCTGTCTTCTGTCCTGCCCTTACGGGCTTTACGTATCTTCCACCTCTAAGTGTAACGCCGCTGCCCAGTCTTTCTCTTATCTTCTGCTTTAGATTCCCGAGCTCTTCCACTAGTGCCTTTATCTCTTCTGTAACAATCTCTCCGTTCTTTTTTATCACAGCCCTTATCCACTTCAGCTCTTCGGTAAGTTCCGAGATGTCCTTTAAGATGGTCGAGATAAAGACACACTTGCCTTTAGAGAAGTATCGCTTGAGGCTCTTTAAAAATTCCAGAAAATCAGCAACCTCCAGCAGTTCGCCAGGCGTTAGAACCTCCCCGCTCTCTATAGATGATATGACGAGGGACAGATTGTTCTCACTGTAGAAGGGAGGATTTTCCAGGTCCATTGCCTCACTGATAAATCTAAATCTTTCTTCAATATCAGATTGTTCTTTCAGGAGAGAAAGTTTCTCGATTAGCTCTTTCCCCCCTCTTGTTCCAGCACTCTTTGCAATGAGTGCCCTGACCTTATCAAATTCGAGTCTCTCAATTAAGGTCATTTTTTTTTTTAGAAATTTATTCTTAGCAAGTCAGATACTTGCAAGACCTAAAATCACTTATTATTACATCATAGGCACACATACCCAATGTACATACTATCTCTTCTTAAATGACCTTCTTGATGCCAGCAACTTCTTCGACTCCTTCTGCTTACGACGCTCAGACGGCTTCTCATAAAACTCTCTCTGCTTAAGTATGGAGAGTATGCGATTCTTTTCGCATTCTCTCTTTAACCTCCGTAATGCAGATTCACACGACTCTCCGTCTCTAACTTTCACAGTCAGCATCCATTTCACCCCCTTTCTAAATAAAAAACACGGTAATCATAAAAGATTTAATTAATTATTACACTTTGAGAGGTATAGCAAACCTAAAGCCTACCTGCCCTAGCTGCCGGTAGACAGGCGTCAGGCAGGGTCTACCCTACATTCAGAGAGTCATTGTGTCTGAGTGCAATAGTATCTACTTAGTTTACCCGGTTTATTGGGTTATTTTGAGAACTATGCACAAAGCAGTAACTGGCAGTCATTTGGTCATTAGGTACTTGGGTCATTGGTCTTCAGTCTTTAGTCTTCAGTCTTTAGTCTTCTCAACCTGTGTTATAACTTCTTGGATAACTGCTCGATAATCTCTCTAACCTCTCTCGAGGGACGCTGGGGCACATCCACATAAACCTCTACTAATTGGTCTCCTCTACCAAATCCTCCCAGGCTGGGCATACCCCTACCCCGCAGCTTGAAGATCTGACCCGACTGAGTCCCTGACGGAATCTTTAACATCACATCCCCGGAGAGGATTTTAACCTTGATTTTACCTCCCAGGACTGCAAGTGGAAAAGGTATTGGAACCCTTGTGTGTATGTTATTGCCGTTCCGTACAAACACGGGGTCCGGTTTTTCCTGAATTATAACAATAAGGTTCCCGGAAGGACCACCATTCTCTCCGGCATTTCCCTGAGCTCTCAGCGTCAGATAGCTGCCATCATAAACACCGGGTGGAATCTTGACCTTTATAGTCGCCTTCTTATCAACGATCCCTGTACCATTACAGGTGTTACAATACTCTTCTAATACCTCCCCCCTACCTCTGCAATTCGGGCACGGCGAGACGCTCGCGAACTGACCAAATACAGTGCGCTGGGTCTGCCTGACTCTCCCCTGTCCATTACAGACGGGACAGGTCTTAGAACCCTTTCCACCCTTTCCTCCACATACCTTACAGGATTCCTTACGTCTCACCCTGATAGTCTTCTCGACCCCATTGTATATCTCCTTGATTGCAAGAGGGATTCTAACACTAATGTCTCTTCCTCTTCTAACATAACTCCTGGTCGTCGTGCGGGTTCCACCGCCAAACAGGTCCTCGAATATGGAACCGCCGAAGAAGTCCCCAAATCCTCCTCTAAACAATTCTGAGAACAGATCTCCAAGATCGGTCTGATGGGTTCTAACAAAGTCACCCATATCGAAACCGCCTGGTCCGTATCGCTGTGAGACTCCTTCATGCCCAAACCTGTCATAGGCAGCCCTCTTCTGAGGATCCATAAGAACATCGTATGCCTCGGATATCTCTTTAAATTTCTCCTCAGCCTCTGACTTATTCTCGGGATTCATATCGGGGTGATGTTTACGCGCCTGCTTTCTGTAGGCACTCTTTATCTCGTCTGAGCTTGCCTCTTTCGACACCCCGAGTATTTCATAATAATCCCTTGGCACAACAAAACCTCCAATACATAATCAAAGATGTACCTCGACATCCTCACTGAGGAATGTGTTCTATCAGTCCGCGCTCTATTGCCAATCCTTTAGTCCCCAATATAAAACATCGAACCTTACACATAAAACCTATATTACTTCTTGTCTTCTTTCTTCTCTTCTTCGTCTATTACCTCAAACTCAGCCTCCTGTGGGCCCTCTTCTGGTTTCTCTTCTTCTTTCTCTGCCTCTGTCTCTGTCTCTTTCTCTTTGCCTTCCTCGCCAGGTTTTCCTTCGGTTTTCTTGTATATCTCTTCAGCCAGTTTATAGGATGCCTTCTGGACCTCGTCTATTGCCTTTTTGATCGCATCTACATCATTTCCTTCTCTTGTCTTCTTAAGTGCTGAGAGGGTATTCTCTATACTGCCCCTCTCCTCCTGTGAGATCTTGTCACCAAACTCCCTGAGAGACTTCTCCACAGAATAGGTGACGGCGTCAGCCTGATTCCTCACCTCTATGAGTTCCCTCTTCTTTTTGTCCTCCTCCTCGTGCTCCTTTGCTTCACTCTGCATCTTTTCCATCTCCTCCTGGGATAAGCCGGAAGAGGATGTTATACGTATAGACTGTTCTTTATTTGTTGCCTTATCCTTCGCCGACACATGGAGTATACCATCTGCATCTATATTGAATGTGACCTCGATCTGGGGCACTCCTCTCGGCGCAGGCGGTATCCCCATCAGGTCGAATCTCCCCAGGGTCCTGTTATCCGCTGCCATGGGTCTTTCTCCCTGAAGGACATGGATGGTAACAGCTGTCTGACCGTCTTGAGCCGTAGTAAACGTCTGACCCTTGCGCGTGGGGATTGTCGTATTTCTGGTAATAAGCGGTGTCATAACAGCACCCAGGGTCTCGATGCCGAGTGTAAGAGGAGTAACGTCGAGAAGGAGAACCTCTTTTTTTCCTCCCTCACCACCAGCTAACATATCACCCATGATACTGGCACCGAGTGCAACCACCTCGTCGGGATTTACCCCCTTATGGGGTTCTTTATTAAAGTAGTTTTTGACGAATTCCTGAACCTTGGGCATCCTGGTCATACCGCCAACCAGTACAATCTCATCAATGTCCTCGACGCTCTTTATATTTGAACCAGGTTTCTTCCCTGCATCCTCTATTGCCTTTCTGGTCGGTTCTTTCATGCGGTCTATAAGGTCTGCAACAAGAGACTCCAGCTTCGCCCTGGTCAGCTTCATCTCGAGGTGTTTTGGTCCCGATGCGTCTGCTGTAATAAATGGTAGATTTATATCTGTTTCAAGAACAGTCGAGAGCTCACATTTTGCCTTTTCTACAGCATCTCTTATCCTCTGAAGGGCGGATCTGTCTTTACGCAGGTCTATCCCGTGCTCTTTTCTGAATTCGTCTGCTACCCAGTCCAGGATCCTCTGATCGAAGTTATCACCGCCCAGGTGAGTATCGCCGTTTACAGAAATTACCTCTATCACGGGTGGTGTTTCCCTCATATCTATCTCGAGGACGGATATATCGAATGTCCCTCCGCCGAGGTCAAAAACCGTCACCCTCTGTTTCTTTGAAGAACCAAGCCCATAGGCAAGAGACGCTGCCGTTGGCTCGTTTATTATCCTCGCTATCTCCAGTCCGGCAATCTTTCCGGCATCTTTCGTTGCCTGTCTCTGAGAATCGTTGAAATACGCGGGAACGGTCACCACTGCCTTTTTGACCTTCTCACCGAGGTGTGCCTCTGCAGCCTCTTTTAAGTACTTGAGAACCATAGCAGAGATCTCTGGTGGCGAGAACTGTTTTCCTGCGACTATAACCCGCGCATCCTGATGCGGGCCCTCTATAACCTTGTAAGGTACAAGCTTCATCTCCTCTGTTACCTCGGTATACCTTCTGCCCATGAATCTCTTTATAGAATAAATGGTATTCTCTGGATTCGTAATCATCTGCCTCCTTGCCGCTGGACCAACTACCCATTCCTTTGTCTTGGTATTGTACGCAACAACCGAAGGTGTCGTTCTACCGCCTTCCGGATTGGGTATTACAACCTTTTCATTACCGTCTACTATCGCAACACATGAATTGGTAGTTCCAAGGTCTATTCCTATAACTCTCTCTTTTTTTGCCATAATTTCACCTCCTGAATTAAATAAATTTCTTTTATTTTAAAGACAATCTACTTCTTCTTCTTTTTGGCAACTACAACCTTGGCAGGCCGCGCAAGTCTACCCTTCAGGCTGTAGCCCTTCTCCATCTCTTCCAAAACTGTGCCGTCCTCGTGTTCATCCGTCTCTACAACAGAAACTGCCTCATGGTAATTTGGGTCAAACTCCTTTCCAACAGATTCGAAAGTCTGGACGCCTTCCTTCTCAAAGATGTCCAGAAGTTGTTTATAAATAAGCTCAACTCCCCTGTAAAATGAGTTGTCCCTGTGTTTTTCCTTGAGAGCTCTCTCAAAATTATCAATTACAGATATTAATTCCTTGAGTAGTCTCTCATTTGAATATTTATAATGCTCGTCCATCTCTCTCTTCGCCCGTTTCTTGTAGTTCTCAAGGTCTGCAAGTGCCATAAGATAACCGTTCTTAAGTTCTTTT
>CAZRTU010000136.1:0-5555 GCA_964603075.1 uncultured bacterium | reverse complement strand
CCACCAGAATAAGTCACTCCTATGGGATCGTTGATACCACCGAAAGGGAAGAGCATCCATCAAAGGGTTATAAAAAAGACATTAAAAAGAGGCTGATACTCCCGGCTCATGCAAGGGTGAGACACAAAATCGTTGAAGAGAGGTTAAAGAGGCTAAGGGATTACAGCAACAGATTTCCTTTTAACAGAATAGAATGGGAAGATAAGAAGCTGGGCTTTATAACCTCCGGCATATCCTATCAATATGTTAAAGAGGTCTTCCCGGAGGCGAGTGTACTCAAATTAACACTTACCTGGCCACTTCCAGACGAAATAATAAAGAGATTTGCACAAGAGGTGGAAGAGATAATTATTGTTGAAGAGAATGACCCATTCCTCGAAACAGAGATAAAAGCTATGGGTATAGAAGTAAACGGAAAGGATAAAATTCCTATCACAGGAGAACTCAACACATATATCCTGAAGAGGTCATTTGGAATCGCAGAGGACAACAGCTTTGATACGCCTGAGATTCCTTCACGCCCTCCGGTTCTCTGTGCCGGATGTGGCCATAGGGGTGTTTTCTATGCGATATCAAAACTCAAGCTTACTGCCACCGGTGATATAGGTTGTTACACACTGGGTGCCCTTCCACCGCTTGATGCAATGGACACATGTGTCTGTATGGGAGCTTCGGTGGGTAACTCCTTTGGCCTTGAAATTGCATTGGGCGACGAGGTAAGAGACAAAACAGTGGCAGTAATTGGAGATTCAACCTTCTACCATTCGGGTATAACCGGTCTTATTGATATAGTCTACAATAAGGGTACATCAACTATAATAATACTCGATAACTCCACAACCGCCATGACCGGTCATCAAGACCATCCGGGCACTGGAATTACTCTTATGGGAGAGGAGACAAAGATAATAGATCTTGGGAATTTAGTTAGAGGCTGCGGGGTGAACCATGTCTATGTGATAGATCCCTATAATCTAAAAGAGACCATAGAGGTCATAAAGAGAGAGGTAAAGAGGAGAGAACCATCAGTGATAATCGCAAGAAGACCTTGCGCATTACGGGTAAAGCCTGAAAAACCACTCAAGGTAATAGCCGATAAATGCACAGGCTGTAAACTATGTCTGAGATTGGGCTGTCCCGCAATATCTATGAAAGATGACAAGGCGATCATCGATAAATACCTCTGTAACGGATGTGGTATATGTGAAGAGGTCTGTATTAAGGATGCTATTGTCCGCGAATAAGATCCTTGGCAGCTAAATTAAGAGATTAACCTTACATTAAAAGTTACTTGTGGAGGTCCCGTGACAAAGATTGTAATCTGTGGTGTGGGAGGACAGGGAATCATTCTTGCATCTGATGTCCTTTCCTTAGCGGCTATGAAGGAGGGATATGATGTAAAGAAGAGCGAGGTCCATGGAATGGCTCAGAGAGGCGGAAGCGTAGTATCGAACTGTATATTTGGTGATAAGGTCTATTCACCTCTCATAGGTCCTGGGGAAGGAGATATTGTACTGGCATTTGAGAAACTCGAGGCTTTGAGAGGTCTCATTTATCTAAAAAAAGATGGGCTAATGATTGTTAATGATTATGAGTGGCCTCCTTCTTCAGTGGCAAGCGGCAAGGATACCTACCCCGAACAGATTATCCAGAACTTGAGGGAAAGGGTAGAAAACCTGATTCACGAGGACTGTGTTAAGATTGCACTGGAACTCGGGAACATAAGATGTACAAACATTGTACTTGTGGGACTTCTGGCTAGGCATCTGCCATTCAGTGAGGATACATGGCTTTCTGTAATAGAAAGAAGAGTACCTAAGAAGACTGTCCAGATAAACCAGACCGCCTTTCAACGGGGGTTTTCCACTTAATCATGTCGTTGACATCTTCGGGAAAAAGTCCCTTCAGCTTGTCAACCTCATTGAGTAAGAAGTTTGAAAAAAACGATTCTTTGACCCATTTTTCTGTTGTATTAAATGAGGAAAGTATGATAAAAATTACCGCAGCAATTATACTCCCTTTTAAAAACCCAAATATCAATCCGAATAAATTATCTACAAAGCCTATGTGAATTAGCTTCAAATACTTACGCAGCGATCTCCCAACTAAATAGAATATGATTATTGTTATTATCAATATCAGTATGAAACACACTACATATGCTATTTTGGATGGTAGAAAACTAAACAGAAAAGAAATTGTCGGATAGGTTCTTGCTGCGATAAAAACACCCATGACTATGCCTAACATCCAGAATATTTCGATAAGAGCTCCTCTCAGTAAACCCGACACCAATCCCCATATCATTATGAGGAGCACGGATATATCCAGTATTAGTGAATACATGTTTCTTTAGTCTATAACCTTAACCCCTTAAGATTATGAAAAGTACTCTGAATGAAATAATCCCTGTTATCGTTTTGATAATGATGTCTTATATCCAGTTAAAAGATATCTCTCCCTTCCAACCATATAATGCTGCAATGGAGGAAAAGATTGAGGAGTACGCGGAATTCGTTTCTCAATATAGAAAGAGTGATATAGAATCATTCCTCTCAAGGATATACGGTCTGTCAACGCAACATTGTTTAGATTTTGATATAGTTATAAGATGGTTATATACCGAAAGCAGATTTAATCCAAGGGCAGTGAGTCCAAAAGGCGCAATTGGTATCTGTCAATTGATGCCTCCCACCGCACAACTCGTCGGGAGTATCATAGACTATAGAAGATTTAATCTGCGCAATGAAGAGGACAATCTAATTCTTGGATTCGCTTTCCTTGCAATGCTTCTAAGGGATTCCGACTATGACTATGAAAAGGCACTGGCACGTTATTATGCCGGTTCCCATTGGGTCTATTATCTGGATAGTAGATACGTAAAGTTTATAGTGCAAGAAGAACTCTGCGAAACAGGTATATGATAACATAAGTCAACGGGGTTGTCAAGGAAAGAATGTATCCAAGTAATCTTTTTTTAAAGTTGACAAAATCTATATTTTATTGTATAATAATAAAACGCCTCAAGCATTTCTGAAAGATACCGCAGCGGGTTTTTTTTGGTACGACTTTTTATACAGATTCTAAAGGAACAGGGACCACAGAATAATATGCCTTTTCAATTGATTGACCATACTGCAGATGTTGCCTTGAGGGTCAAGGCTGAGGATCTTGAGGGGATCTTCATAGATGCAGCCCAAGGTATGTTTAAGATTATTGACAATCCAAGTCGGGGGGTGGATCAGAAGGTAAAGATAGACCTTAAGGCTGAAACGCCCGAAGACCTTTTACATGATTGGTTATCAGAGCTCCTTTACATTTATGAAACGGACAATATATCATTTTCAAAATTCAAAATAATGAATCTTGGAGAGACAAACCTCTTGATAACTGCTTATGGAGAGATCATAGAGCCAGAGAATGCAAAAGTAGAGATAAAGGCTGTTACTTATCACAACCTAAAGATAAAGAAGACAAAGAAAGGGTATTCGGTTGATCTTGTTTTTGACATCTAGTCTTTTAAACAATGACTACAGACATACTGGTAGTAGGTTCAGGAATAGCTGGACTATTCTTCGCTTTAAAAATACCAGAAAAATTTAGGGTCACCATAATAACAAAAAAAGGAAAGGAAGAGGCATCCACAAATCTTGCTCAGGGAGGGATAGCTGCAGTATTTGGAAAAAATGATTCCTTCAATCTCCATATAAAGGATACATTGAGGGTGGGTGATGGACTTTCAGATAAAAAGAGGGTTGAATTGATGGTCAAAGAGGCTCCAAGGCTCGTAAATGAGCTATGGGACCTCGGAGTGGAATTTACAAAGAATGAAAAGGGCGAATACGATCTGGGCAGGGAGGCTGCCCATTCGAGGAGAAGGATCGTACATTCAAAGGACCTTACAGGTGAGGCGATAGAGAGGGCATTACTCGCAAGGGTTCGTGAATCCAAAAATATCGAGATTCTCGAGAATAGATTGGCACTTGATATCGCCATAGATAAAAATAGATGCGCGGGCTTATGGGCTCTCGACTCTACCGATGACAACGTTGAGTTTATTTCCTCAAAGGTTACACTGCTCGCAACTGGTGGTGTAGGGGGACTCTACAGGTATACAACAAATCCCTCTGTAGCTACCGGAGATGGAATAGCAATGGCAATTAGAGCAAGACTCAAGATTGCCAATATGGAATTTATACAGTTTCACCCAACAACACTCTTTGTAGAACCTCCGTCCGAAAGGTCATTTCTCATATCTGAGGCGGTGAGAGGAGAGGGAGGTATTCTCGTTACAAAGAATGGTAAGCCCTTCATGGAGAGGTTTCACCCATCTGCCTCCCTTGCCCCAAGGGATGTAGTAGCGCGTTCTATAGCAAGAGAGCTAAAGGTAACAGGTGAGAAATGCGTCTATTTGAACCTATCCAAAATCTCCCCCAAACATATAAGAGCCAGGTTTCCAAATATCTACCAAACTTGTATCTCATACGGAATTGATGTCACAAGAGAACCTATCCCTTGTGTGCCTGCTGCTCATTACCTCTGTGGAGGTATACTGGTTGACGAAAATGGTTTTACAGGTACACAAAGCCTCTATGCAGTGGGGGAGACATCATGTACCGCAGTGCACGGTGCAAACCGCCTGGCATCTAACTCTCTTCTGGAGAGCGTGGTCTTCTCCGAGAGGGCGGCATCTCACTCTATAGCCAACAGCACCTCTGAAAGGGTTGGGTCAATGGAGCCAATCTTAGGAGAAGGGAGAATGCCTTCCGAAAAGATAGAAGAGTTAATACAAAAGATTAAAAATATCATGTGGGATAAATTAGGGATTATTAGAAAGGTCAATGAAATGATGGAGGCAAAAGAGGAGATATCCTCAATCCATGAGGAGATCTCCAGTGATTATGGAAAAAAACTAAAGTCTACAGAGAGGCTCTCAAAGCTATCCAATATGATAATCGTGGCTAAAGGTGTAATAGACAGCGCACTCAAGAGAAAGGAATCAAGAGGATTGCATTGGGTAGAAGATTTTCCCGACAAAGCTCCCGAGTATGAAAGGGATACGATAATTTAGATAAATCCTATCCAGCATATTTTCTTGTAGAATCAGATCTACACATTTTTTATGACATCGCCAGCGTGCTTTTGCGTCTTACTGAGGGCTTATGAAAAAGAAGTTTGTCCTTAAGGATGTACAGATCACTCCCATTACAAGACAGAGGATTGAGAAAAAGATAGATAAATTACAAAGGCTGTCAGAGCAGATATCAAACACAGATTTTTTACTTGACAAGTCAAGCAACAGATTTACAGCAGAGGTGAAGGTAAAGTTGAAACGCAAGACTCTAATGGCAAAAAAAGAATCCTATAGCATTGGCGATGCTATAGACGATGTTTTTAAAAAGATTAAACGGGAAATATCAGACTATAAAGGAAAGGCAAGAAACAAATGAAAGTAAAAGAGCTTCTTGAAACTTCAGGTCTATGTTTAGAAATTCTGGCAGGGAATAATGGAATAGACAATGAATTAAAAAATAACACCATATACTTCCCTGAGC
>CAZRTU010000135.1:0-5581 GCA_964603075.1 uncultured bacterium | reverse complement strand
TTTTCATTATTCCTTTAAGAATATCATTATTGTCCATGCCCTTGGATGATAGAAGCTGCTTCAACGCACCCTTCTTGTTATTTGCCTTTATACCTATGATTATGCTCTCCTCGGTCAAATACTCTGAAACACTGACCATAGAACCTCCATTTGAAATTATACGGAGTGATTAAATCCCCTTGCTGCAAAGTATTCAAGTAAGAACCTAAATAAATACAAAATAGCTCCATTCCCTGAATAATTATCTATACTTTGAATCCAATTTAAACGGATTAAAATTTGTACCATAATCGTATATATCTATACCCTCTCTTCTCTTCAGAAAGTGGACTGTCATATATGTGAACGGGGTAAAAATGACTTCGAAACCCGTCTTGAAAATGTAGTTGGAAATTATGACGGTAAGGAGCAACGAGTTCGGGATCTTCCCGAAAAAGGCAAGCGTGCAGAATATGGCGGTGTCAACACCCTCGGCAACCAGGGTTGATGAGATGGTTCTTGAAAATAACCACTTTCCCCGGGTTGCAATCTTCATTTTCGCCATTAGAAAGGAATTTGTGAACTCGCCGCACCAGTAAGCGATAAGGCTGGCAAACACAATACGCGGCACCCATCCTAATATCGCCTCATAAGCCTCTTGATTCACCCATCCGCTTGCAGGAGGTAGTTTCCCAACTATTATAAAAATAAACGCAGCTAAAAAGTTTGCTCCGAACCCCGCCCATATTGTTCTCCTCGCTCTTTTGTAGCCGTAAACCTCTGTCAGGATATCTCCGAGTATATAAACCAAAGGAAAGAGTAGTGTCCCACCATCGAAGGTAAATGGACCGAGTCGCAATATCTTAGCAGATACGACATTTGATATAAGCAAGACCGCAACAAAGATTATGATGATGAAATCATAGTATTTCATGGAGCACCTGAGCAATTGGTGCGATTTTCGCTATCCACACTGATCTACCTCAAAAAGTCAAGATATGGTTCCAATTTCTTCTTTCTATTCTTATGGCGGAGTTTCCTGACAGCCTTCTGCTCAATCTGCCTCACCCGTTCTCTCGTTACATCAAACATATTTCCCACCTCTTCGAGTGTGCGTGGCACGCCATCTATAAGACCAAATCGCATCTCGATTACCTCTTTCTCTTTATCGGTGAGTGTATTGAGTACCTCCTCTATTTTAGTCTTCAGAAACATTATGCCAACATCACCCGCTGGAGAACCAGCATTCTCGTCGGCAATAAAATCACCAAAGAAGGAATCGTCATCGCTACCAACAGGTTTATCAAGTGAAATGGTGTCCTGGGCTATCTGATAGACTGTCCTTATCTTACGCTCCGAAACACCGAGTTTGCCTGCCAGTTCTTCTGTGGTTGGTTCACGACCGTGCTTCTGGATGAATCTTTTGCTGGTCTTTAGAACACGGTGTGACAGCTCTAACATGTGAACTGGTACACGGATTGTTCTCGACTGGTCAGCAATTGCCCTTGATATTGCCTGTCTAATCCACCAGGTTGCATACGTAGAGAACTTGTATCCTTTACGATAATTGAATTTCGTTACAGCCTTTATTAGACCGTTGTTACCCTCCTGAATCAGGTCATCAAATTCCAATCCCCTTCCAGTGTATTTCCTCGCTATTGACACCACCAGTCGTACATTTGCATTCACCATTGCCTCTTTTGCCCTCTCAACGGCTCTCTGGTATTTCTTTATTCTCCTTATTAGTATAGGAAGATCCTCTATTCTCCTGCCCAATATAGCCTCCACTTCACTCCTGCAGGTCTCGTTTCCTTTTAGTTCCTCAAGATACTCCTCAAGGGTACTGACTATCTCATCGAGATATAAGAAGTGTAATCCAAGGTCTATAACCATCTTCTTTACTTCTTCCTTCTTCTTCTCGATGCCTTTAACCTTTCCCATATGATACAGCATCAGGATCTCTGTCCTCTTTTTAGCGATCCAATATAGGTATGAAATTATCTTGTCCCTCTCGCGCTTCAGCTCACGTCTGGTTGGCTCAACAATTCCTATGCGTACAAATTCATCTGAGGGTATTCTATTCGAAATTATCTTTTCACGGTATGATAAGAGCTTATCTATAGCAACCAAAGTGGAAAAAGCTGCTCGTGTAATCTTTTCGTAACCCTGCTCTATTGTCTTTGAGTATTCTACCTCTTCGTTTTTATTTAAAAGCACTGATCTCGACATCTCCTTCAGATATATCTTTGTAGGGTCCTCAATCCTGTCACTCATCACCGGTAATTCCTTTACTTTCTTGTGTTCGCTCTTTTCTACCACCGTAACCCCGTGTTCTCTGAGGTTTGATATGATCTTTTCTAAATCATCAGGCTGCACCAGCTCCGATGGAATCAATTTGTTTAGCTCATTATAGGTTAGTTTTCCTCTCTTATCTGCGTATTTTAAGATCCTGTCATAGTCTATCTTCATTTTGCCTCCATTAGAATTAAAAATTGTTTAAAACATTCTCTACCTTGCATCTTGTATCCTGCGTCTCAGCTTTTCATATTCCAAAAGGAGATCCTCAATGTTCTCGTTATCTTTCTCCATCCTTCTTATGGTCTCTCTCATACTTCTGAGATCATTCCTGAGATCCCAGTTCTTAATCTTGCATAAAAGGTAATTCACCTGCTCTAAGTCTTTATTTTTTTCTCTGTTGGCAAACAAGACATCCCCTATTATACACCTCAGTCGTGGTTCCAAAACCTCCATAACCTCTTGAGGATCGGTACGGTCACTCTCGAAGATATCTTTTATCGCAAGGGTCTTAATACAACCCACTTCTTTTCTTATCTGATTCCATACCTTATCATACCTCAAGGCAAAACCTAGTATCTTTGCTTCTGTTCTGCATCTGACATCTATATCGTCTTCATATTTGATCTCTCCTCTCTTCGGTCTGGATGTATCTGCGATGAGCGAAGATTTACTTATATCCAACCTCTTTGAAGCCTCGGAAACCCACACCTCTCTCTTCACAGGGTCCCTAATAAGTGCGAGCGTCCGTTTTGCTCCATTTATTAAAACGATTTTGTCCTCAGGATTGTTTGCCTTTTGAGTGCTAATTATAAACCCGAGAAAATCTATTGCACCCTTCATTAACTCCTGGGGCTTAATTCCCTTATCCCTTACCAACGAATCAGGGTCACATCCCTCGGGCATCATCGCCACACCCACATCGACATCTTTGATTAGAAAAGTATCTATTGCCTTTCTTGTTGACTTTAAGCCCGCCTCATCTGAATCATAGAAGAGGATAACCTTCTTTGTATATCTTGTCAAAAGATTCGCCTGTCCTTCTGTTAATGAAGTCCCCAGTGAGGCAGCTACATTCTTTACTCCTGACTGCCATACTGTAAGGAGATCGAGGTTGCCCTCTACCAAAATAGCTGTGCCTTCCTTTCTTATGTCTCCCTTGGCCTGGTACAATCCATATAACGAGTTTGACTTCTTATAGACCTCAGTGTCTGGTGAGTTCATGTACTTTGGCACTCCGTCATCTATAACCCTACTACCGAATCCTATGACTCTACCGCTGGTATTGAATACGGGAAACATAATCCTCTTATTAAACTTGTCGTGATCATCTTTAATAAGTCCAGCCTTCCCCAAAAGCTCAGGTTTCGTGCCTTTCTTCTGGGCAGCATCAACGAGGAATTTTCCTGTGGTCGGTGCATACCCGAGTCTGAAGGCACGTATTGTATCCTCCTCTATTCCTCTGCTCTCAAGATAGGCTCTCCCTGGTCTGCCCCGCGAACTACTGATCAGGGCATCATGGTACAGGTTGCTTGCAAATTCCAGGATTTTGAGTGTATCTATATTTTTCTCTTTCTCTCCCTTTATCTCTATTCCAGCCCTCTCCGCAAGGAATCTAACCGCCTCTGGAAATGTCATACTCTTGTAATCCATCAGGAAGGTGACAGCGTTTCCGCTCTTACCACAGCCGAAGCAGTGATATATTCCCTTCTCAGGTGATATAAAGAAACTTGGGGTCTTTTCAGTATGGAATGGACATAAGGCTCTATAATTCTTGCCCGCCTTCTTTATATCGAGGAAATCCCCCATAACATCCTCAATAGGATTCTCCTCTCTAATTCTATTAAGTGTCTCTTCACTGAAGCGCATAAGTTATTAGGTTGATAAAGACAGTCATAGAGTCTCAGAGAACTATGCACTAAGAAGTAAGCACTATGCACTTTCTTAGCTTGTTGAGTCCCCCTAATTTATTGGGTCTACTCGGTTTATTAAGTTTATTGAGTTTGCTGTGTTTACCCGGTTTGTTGGGTTTTTAAAGATAGTCATAGAGTCGTTGAGTCTTCGAGTCGCTTAGTCATTTTCCTTTATCCTTGTAGTCATCAGTGCCTAGTGTGAATAATTAGTCATTAGTCTTCAATCTCTGGTCTCTAGTCTTAGGTCTTTTTTATCCTTTGGAAGTGCTTAGTCCATAGTGCTTAGTGTTTCTATTCTCTGCAAGGCTAAAGTCTTGCCCTACTCCCTCTTCACTCTTCACTTTTCACAAGCCAATCTGCGTTTATCTGCGTCCAAATCAGTAATCCGTCGCACAGCAATCTAATACGTGATCTTGCCAACTGTAACACCATCTCCTCCCTGATCCAGCGTGGCGAGTTCAAATAATTCTATCCTGTTATCACGGGAGAGATACTCCCAGACGGCCTTCTTCAAAATACCTTTTCCCACGCCGTGTATTACCCTGAAATTTTTCTCTCCCTGGAGCCATAAGTCATCAATGTATTTCTGGAGTCTGGGAATTGCCTCATCAACCCTCAGATTGATCAAGTTTATCTCATAGTTGAGCTCTCTACTTCTTGTAAATTTTACTCTATGATGAGGTCTTTTTGCCTCTTTATCGAGTCCATCTATAGGCTCGATTGACTCGGGGGGTAACTCAAACTTTACATCACCCAGGAGCACAGTTGCCCTTTTAGAAGTCAGATCAACTAATCTTCCATGCGAACCTATGGAAGGTATACTGACCAACTCACCTATTCGGATATTTTCTATCTTCTTGTGACTCTCTCCCTGCGGCTGTGTCTCCTTTTTAAGTCTCTCATCAATCTCTCGTTTAGCCCTTACTATGCTCTCCCTGTCTGCCTGCCTTTCTCTTATCTCTCTGACCAGACCCTCTATATCCTTTCTTGTTTCGATCAAAATCTTCTTCTTCTCTTTTCTAAGCTTCTTTAACTCTCCGCTTGTCTCTTTTTTAAGACGCTCCACCACATCTATTCTGTTCTTCAGTTCTTCATACCTCTCTTCCAACCTTTTCTTGATATCGCGCACGCTTCCCTTCTCCTCCTCGAGTTCTCTTAGGAGCGATTCAACCTTCATAATATCCTCGTTAGCGAGTTGCTCAGCCCTGTTAAGGATACTGCCATCTATCCCAATAGAACTCGCCGTATGGAGCCAAAGAGACTCACCTGGCAGACCAATCATCAACTCATAGGTGGGCATCCCATCCTTTGTCTTCATCCTTGCATTCTGCATGTCTTTTGACTCTGCTACAAAGAACTTTAGGGCTGTGGAGTGAGAGCTCGCCAGTGTAAGA
>CAZRTU010000134.1:0-5598 GCA_964603075.1 uncultured bacterium | reverse complement strand
AACTTAACCCCACCGATAACCTAAATCCAGATGACTTAGAAGATATATGGGACTTTGGTAGACACCTATCTTCCGACGGAATTAGGCTATCTCTATATTTGAGTAAGAGCACCATCGAGGCTGTCTTCATACCGAGGTTTACCCCTGCGGCTCTGCCGAGAGGTGAGTGGTCGTCAGCCCTTACACCAGACTTCGAGTTACCAGAGGGATTGGTATTGAGGAATCTTACAGACGAGATCCGCATGTCAAATAATAATATAAAAAATAGTTTTATTAGTGGTCTCAAGATATCAAGAAGAATCGGTGGTTTTGGTTTTTCGGCAAGTTATGTTTACGGTAGGGAAGATCTACCTGTACCATGCAGGAATACTATAACCCCTGTTGGTTTTGGTCCGGAGATAGATCTACACACCGAATTGGCATATCCCAGAGTCCATATAGGAGGTATAGACGTAGCGGGTACAGTATATGGTATTGGAATATGGGGAGAGGCAGCCGTTTTTCTTCCAGAGGAGGTTTTGATGATAACTGATCTCGGATTACTGGGTATGGGTATTCAGGAATCAGTTGCATTGAAAGATGAACCATATGTGAAGTATGTTCTGGGATTAGACTATACGTTTCGTAATGGAATGTACATTAATTTCCAGTATCTTCACGGCTTCATACATGAGATGGGAAAGGATTATTTTATGTTTGGCACTAAGTGGAGTCTTTTTCATGATACCTTCGAGATAATGCCCCTCGTTGGCGGTATAGAGATAAGGGATTATAGAGATGTGAGTAATAATTTTGCAGTCATTCTTTCCCCAGAGGTTACATATAAGCCAGTAGATAATGTGGAAATAAGTGCTGGAGTACACTGGATAGATGGAAAAAGCACTACAACATTTGGAAAGATGAATGATTCCGACGAGTTCTTTTGCAGGCTAAAGTATTCATTCTGATACAAAATAAAGCAATCCATACTCATTTCCCAAATTTCCTTGACATTTTACCAATGGGGTGCTATAATTATATTAGACGATTAGAACAGATAATTACACAGATACTTAACGACCTATGACCGGCGACCCATGACCAGTGAGTAATAACCAATAACTCACACTAGAAACTAAGCACTATGGACTAAGCACTAGGCACTATAGAATATGCACCAAGCAGAAGCAAACCTGAAGGTTTGCCCTACATAACAACCAATCGTAGGGCAAGGCTTTAGCCCTACAAGAAGAGGAGAAACTAAGCACTATGGACTAAGCAGTAAAGACCAGAGACTGAAGACCAATTACCAAAGAAAAAATGACCTAATGACATTATAAGCCAATAAACCAGATAGACTTAACAAACCAAGCAAACCCAATGACCATCAGTTACTGCATAGTGCGTAGTGCATAGTGTAAATATTGACCCTATGACTTATTGACACGATGACTCTACGACTCCATAGTACGTGCAATCTCTAATCCATAGGGAAAGAGATGAACGGTATACTCTTAATCGTTGCAATAGCAGTGTCTACAGTAGACATTGAATTACCGGAGACCCCGGGTAAGGACTCACTCCCTGAATATTTTTTAGGCAAGCTGGTGGAAACGTATGGGAGGGTCTACGACTATAAAGCACACTTCGAATACATAAAGACCGAAGATAGCAAGGAAAAAACGCAGATTTGTGAGTTCTCGTTTATGAAACCCGATTACCGAAGGCTGAAGGTCTTGGAGGGTGATAATAAAGGGGCATCCGTTGCCTACAATCCCTCTCGAAGCGACGACCGTGTTGCCGCAAAGAAGGGTATATTTCCAATGCCAGGAGGGCTGGCGTTGACCGATAGCCGTCTTGAGGGCTTTTTTGAATCAGGATGGGGTTACGAGATAGAAGAGATTATAGGCTATGCTGATGATGGAGAGTTGGAGATTTTGGAAAAAGAGGAGATAGATTCGGCTACGGTAGTTCCAATCAGTATTATTCCAGTCGATAGGGACAGTATATCCAGAGCTATAGCCTGGATAGACGAGACAGAATTTTTGCTTTTAAGGACAGAGTTCTACAGATATAACAAGTTCTTCTCAAGGAAGACCTGGTTTAACATAGAAGTCAATAGGGGTCTGAATGCAGACTATTTTGTTCCCTGATCTGACAGGTTATTTATTCCGGAATCTAACCAACTATTCTTTCCTATCAACTGATTACTGTGCCGAAAAGTTTGAAATGGTAGCTACAGGCTTTATGGTTTAATGGGTTCACAAGGTTTGCCCAGTTATTGAGTTGGCTAAGAAATTTGATAGATGAAAAGGCGATGGGTGATAGGGACTATGAACTACGAACTATGCACTATGACTAGGCACTAGGGACTATACACTAAAGACTCGATGACTCTATGACCCCAAGACACTATGACTTGATAATCTTCTGCCTAAAAATAATGGGGAACCTAATAAACAATATTGGTAAATCTCAAAAGATTGTATCAACTGACTTATTCTTCACGAAACTTTGGGAGATTTCCCAGAATTGGCAGGTTATATGGAAAAGACTCTCCATGCAGTCGTATCACTTTTGGATGAGAGATCCACTCTCCTGGTAAATGGAATCTTGGAAGATATAGAGAAGAGATATGGAATCGAGAGTGTTTACGCTCCTGCGATACCACATTTCTCATATCATGTTGCAGAAGACTATGATTCAGGACTTCTTAAATCGATACTTCAGAGATTTTCAAAGAATACAGCGGAATTTGAGATAAAGACTACAGGATTGGGGATCTTCCCTGGGGAAAGACCGATAATTTATATACCTATCGTACGCAGTCCAAAACTTGTGCATTTTCACAGAACTCTATGGCAGAAGATTAGACAGACCTGCAGGGGAGTATTAGATTATTATCATCCAGAGAGGTGGATGCCGCACATCACCCTTGCCAGGGAGGGAGTCAATGCTGGGAATCTGCCAGGCATTGTAGAGTTGGTAAGCAGATACGAACTTAACTGGGAGATAAGTATAAACAATATATCATTCATCTACAACTGGGGATCTAAGCAGGAGGTGAGATTTTCACTGAGGCTTAAAAGACAGGGCTAAGATTATATATTAGGTTGATTCTAACGAAAATTAACAACTAATAAAAAGGGGCGGCCAAATCTGACCGCCCCTTTTTTCTATCTCTGAGAGATCAACGCACGATAAGTAGTTTCTCCTTGAGTACTGTAGCGATACCATCGATTTGTGTTTCTATGATCACAATATACATACCTGGCGCCACTTTCTTGCCTGCCGCATTAAGTAGATCCCAGACGTAGTAATCAGTATCTTCACCTGGATTGTTGCGTGGTATCTCTTCATGCAGTACTATTTCTCCAGCCATATTCAGTATCGTCAAGGTGGGTATAAAGCCAGGGTCGGCGACGTAACCTATTGTAGCCTCATCACCTGTAACGGGGTTCTCCTCGAAGGAAATAAGAATCGAAGATTCAACAGTCAGGATAATCGTTGACTGGTCGAATGCAATTTTATCCTTACCACCTCTCGCCTCGATGGTCCCTACGTATTCGCTGTTAAGTGCCCCAGCGGGTATGTTTACGTAAAGGGTCACAAGGGTTGAATCTCCAGACGCCAGAGTATCTATTACAGGATGCGTGAATGTTATGTTATCCCTGGATATCCAACCTCCTGGGCATTCGAGATCACTCATTGGAATGAGTTCAATATCAGCAAGCCTCTGGTTGCTCAGATTCTTGACCGACAGAGTCGCTGATACCCTTGTTCCGTCAAGACCCGTTAACCTTATTATATCAGGCGACATAGACACTGCTTTAGTCGGTAATACAACCACCTCAAGGATAAACTCATCCCATACATCGCCATCTGTGTCACCGACGGTAACCAAACCACTGTAAGTACCCGCGTGCTGGTCCGAAGGAATCTCCACGTTTACGGTTACCTCACTCGAAGCACCGAACGCAAGAGAGGTTGGGTGATCTGGGAAGGTAACCATTGAACTTGAAATCGAATTGCCGTCGAATGTGAGGTTACTGCTGTTGTATACTAAGCTTTCAAGATCGCTGTTTCCGTAAGGATCTGGATCAGCATTCATCGCCTCACAGTTCGGGTTTATAAGTCTGAATTCGCCTGAGCACTCTTCGCCCACAGCGGCACCGAGTGTCATCTTGTTACCCACAAGGCTTGCGGCGTTATCGGCAACGTCCAAGTCATAGGATGGATTAACAGTGACCTTTATTGTTATTTTATCAGATGTCGAACCATCATTGTTAATAGCCACCGCAGTACCTTTATAGAGTCCCGTGTAGGTTCCAAGAGGTATGTCGACTACCGCTCTCACTGTGACGTAGGTACCGGAGGGTAAGTTGTCTATCGTTGGGGGTATGAAGCTTATTCTATCTTCGGGTATAAACCTCGTTGGATTGTAATAGAGTTTGCCTGGGATGAAGTGGATTCCATGTAAATCCACGTTGCCGGGGCCATCAGGATCAGGGTTGTTTAGAGCATCCGTATTCCATACTGTAAATAACTCTGTCGATACCGATGCACCGTGGTCTCCGGAAGCCTCCACCTCGTCCTCGGCTATGTCAAGGTCGATACTCGGTCTGACTCTTACTCTAACCTTGAACGAGTCTGAAGCGGAAGTCCCATTATTCGCGAGAATAACCCAGCCCTCGTAGGTTCCTGATACGATGTCTTCGGGTATCTCAGCAGTGAGTATTATGTTGCGAGATGCGCCGAGTGCAAGGTGGTTATCCTCCCCTTCGGGGAAATCGAGAGAGATACATTCGGATGCAATAATACTATCTATCTTCGATACTACTATGAGTTGCTTTAACTCATTGGTCACTGATACATAACCCTGTTCTTGTAGTGCCTTTGCGATGTCTCCCGCAAATGCCAGGTCTCTTACGATGTACATAAGGGACTCAAGATCGCTATTTCCAAATGCATCAGGGTCGACATTCAGACCCTCGGAATTGGGGTTAATCAAGGTGAATTCTCCTTTCCGCGTGTCACCCATGTCTCCCACAAGATCCATAGCATTTCCAGTAAGGTCTGCACCGTTGTCGGATATATCGAGGTCATAGTCAGGTCTTACATACAGGTTTACAGAGAGGGTGCCATTCGGATATCCGTCGTCATCCTTTACTGTTATCTCGCCCGTGTAGAGTCCAGTGTAAGTGCCCGCGGGGACGATGAACTTCACATCCACTGGCACTACGGAACCCATGGGCAGCTCTGGTATCTGCGGAGGCTCGAAGATTATGTTTTCTGGATGGATTATGTGACCAAGACCATCCTGCAAACTCGTGGTCTCAAATACGATGCCATAGAGGTCTACGTTACCTGTATTCTCCACCGTGAATTCATCTATCACATACTCACCATGATCAACACTATCAGCAAGAGTCCCTACCACCTCTATCTCCTCAGCTGTTTCAACCTCAACCTCGAGTTCGAAACTATCTCTTGCGACCTCAATGCCAGAGGTGTCTCCTATTACTATTACCCAGCCCGTGTATATGTCTGCATCAGCACCAGGATCAATGTATGCTGTTATATTGACGTCTGCATAGGCTCCAGAGAGAAGACCAGCCG
>CAZRTU010000133.1:0-5606 GCA_964603075.1 uncultured bacterium | reverse complement strand
TGTTCACGTTCTTCCTCCAGGTGATCCAGTAGGTATGCGAATTCTGTTTCTTTTCCAAGGTCTTTAGAAGTCTTCCTGATCTCTTCAATCTTATCTGGAGGGAGAGAGTCTGTATCATAAAGAAGCCTGCCGATAAGGGTGGACTTACCATGGTCAACGTGACCTACTATGACAAATTTTAGATTTTGTATATTCATTCCAAACTCCCGGCTTACTTATAAAACAATCCTTATAATGGTAAAAATACCCAAACCTATAGTCAATATAGCAATTGCTAACTTTAATGCCCTTGTGCTGAATCTCTTTATACTTATTGCAGATAGAGGAACAGATAATACAGCACCAACGATGATATAAGGAGCCAACCTCCAGTCAATGGGACTCTTCGAGGCGAGAATATAGGCGATTACCCCAACAAAACAAGTCAGACCCTCTGCAACTGAAGTAATACCTACTGCCGACCTACCCTCTACTCCCGACAATATCTGACCACTGGTTACCAATGGACCGTATCCTCCTCCGCTTATCCCTTTATTGAAAGAAGCAAGAAGCCCCAACCCAACGATCTTTCTCCATGAGAATCTGAAATTTTTATTCAAGGTCATCAGGATTACCGATCCCATGGCGAGAACAAGAAATCCAATATACATTTTTAACCAGAGTTTGGGGATATTTAAGGCAACAAAGACCGCTACTATTGTGCCGAAAACGCTGCACATAGCAAGAATCAGAGCTATTTTTAGGTGGAGTGGAACTCCTCTTCTGAATGTCTCAACATAACCAAGAGATTTGAGTTTGCGAATAATGGTGGGTATATTGTATGTCTTGGGTCTGAAATTCACATTTCCCGCTCGTTGGTGGAAAAACCCGGCCAAAAGACCGCTGATCAATTCTGAGAGTAAGACCGCAGGAACGATCTGAAGGGGCGAAAACCCAAATATCAAAAGAACGGGAGTGAGCGTAGTTCCATAACCCATACCAAGCGTGGAATCAACATATTCACAAAAGAAGGCGAGAAAAATAATACCAATAATAAAACCCAATCCTATTGTCATATTACTCTATTTATATCCTATTTATATCTTTCACCAAAATTATATAAAAAAATATAGCTGGAGATCTTCTATGTCTCTTATTATACAAGTCTATTCTTAAAAAACCGCTTCCAGATGCCTGAATTACATATAACCCAGTGACCTCAGTTTCTGCATCATATAGGCAGATTCTTTATCCTGTGCCCTACCGCTTCTCTCAGAGATATTTGATGTCTTCAACTCCTCTATTATCTTGTCAATGGTGTCGGCATCAGAATCTATTGGGCTACAGCAGGTCTCACAGCCAATACTCCTATACCTTTTGCCATTCTTTGCAAGGTAAAGAGATACAATTGGAATATTCTCTCTCTTTATATATTCCCATATATCTACCTCTCTCCAACCCAACATGGGGTGGATTCTCAGGTGTTCTTCCTCTCTTGCCTTTGTCTTGTATTGGTCCCATAACTCCGGGGGTTGGTCTTTATAATTCCACTCGAAATCCTCATCCCTCGGGGAAAATATCCTCTCTTTTGCCCTGATACCATGTTCGTCTCTCCTGATCGCGAGATATAGAGCCTTAAATTTATATCTATCTAATGCCAACTTGAGTGCGTCGGTTTTTAACTTTGTACAGCACTCAAACTTGCCTCTCTCAGGGCATACGCCATCTCTGATAGCCTCCTCATTTTTGGCAACTATTAGATTCAGGTTCCATTTCTTTGCGTATTCTTCTCTGAAGCTGTATATCTCCTTGAATTTATACGTGGTATCTATATGCATTATTGGGAAAGGTATCTTGCCATAGAAAGCCTTCCTGATCAACCACAATAGCGTCGTTGAATCCTTACCTATTGACCAGAGCATGGCCACTTTTCTAAACTGCCTGTAGCCCTCCCTAATTATGTAAATGCTCTGATTTTCAAGACTTGAAAGGTGATTCATTTTTGACCCCTATGTAGAAAAAACACAATATTGTCAAAATCTAACCGTAGACCTGGGGGAACAACTTACGAAAAGCGAAGGGCGAAAAATCATCTCTCCTCTTCCCCTATCCCTTATCATTTTTCCATTGCAGTGATTCAAGTACCTGTTAAAATGAGCCGTAATTCCTTTTATCCTCACTAGCCACTTAGCGCTTAGTCCTTAGTTCCTATTCCTCGGTCTTTTGTCATTAGTCATCTGTCATCGGTCGTCACTATTCTTATTGATTTTTGATATTTAATATTCGATATTTTTTTATCAAGAATGAGATTTTCGTCTGGAAATGGGCGTGGCTATTTTATCACAAAAACACTTCTTTGTCAAGAAAAAAAGAATCTATTCTTTTGTTTATCACCAGGTATATCTGACTTTATAGACAACCTTCTGTTCACCATTTGCTTCTACCTCAACAGGAAATTCGATGGTCAGTGCATCCTTTTTCTCGTAATCATGACTCGACCTTAGAATCTCCCAAAATCTACCGAGGTGTTCTACGACCTGAACAACCAATTTCGTATCTTTGTGGTTCCTTACACTGATCTCGTATGCATCCTCCCTTACCCTGTCGGCAATCTTTGTCGTCTCTATTAATTTGCGTTCACAAACAATATCAAATGCATCCCCTATATAAAGCCTCACCACCTCATCCTTGGGTGTGTGGTCTATTCTATCCTCGCCGGCGAACAGGAGTGAACCGTCTTTGTCTCTCTTATACACCCTGACCTTACCTTGAGGGAGAGGAATTCCCAACCCATTCTCTTCAGAGTTTTCAAACTCTATCATAACACGTACATTGTCGTATCTTGTACCATCGTATGTATAGATCTTTTCTGTGGTTGTTGTGGTGGGACTTATAAACCTTATCTGCTTCTCCTCATTTGATCTTATGGTGGTCGGCTCTTTTAGGTCGTAGAGGTGATATTCAAAGAATCTCCTCTGTTCAAATCCTGGTGGAGCCCCTTTCGCGGCATATTCAGCCTGTTCACGCCAAACTTTTTCCTCTACCCTATGGACTGTTCCCGCGACGACCTTAAGCTTGGCGTTGGGGTAGGTCGTTCCTGTATGATTTGTAATAGTCACCCAACCTTCAATATCCATCTGGGTATCATCCTCATTTGATATACCAACATAGTCAGCATACCAGCCGATACTGGAAGCAAGGTAGCTTACCTCACAATCCCTTTTCCCGCTCCTTTCCGCATCAAGACGCCATACAAGACTGGGTCTAAGGATTAGGCCTTCGGGGAGTTCAGGTAATACAACCTTTCCGGGAGGGTTGGTCCATATGTCGCCCTCCATCTCGAGAATTAGGCCTCCACTTGCTGAGAGTAGTCGTGCCGTCTTGCGCTCTCTTCTCTTCTCATCCAACTCCAGTTCGAAAAATATCTCCTTCCCGATGTACTTTTCGTACAGCTTACCTACTGAGACAAGATCGTATTCATAGTTCTGCTCTATTACAGACACGCCCGCCGCCTTGAAACTTACCGATGTGGGGTCTATGGTAGCTGCAACATCTTCAAACCTGAGTTCCTGTCTACCCTTATCAAGAGAGAATTCTCTCGTCTCATTAATAAGGCCTGTCTGGTCGTTGTAGACAGTTATCCTGATCTCTCCGCAGATAGCTGGAAAGCAAAGTAGAGAGAGTGAAAAGATGACGCAGCAAGAAAGTATTCTGCACCTCATATATACCCCCGGGTAGAATTCCAAAATTCAAATTCCCAATTCCCAACAAAAATCCAAATGCCAAGAAAAAAATAAGGAGAATTTGACATTCTATTGGAAATTGGTAATTGGTTATTTGACATTTTTTCCCCCAAAAGTGACCTTCCCCGCCTTCTCTCTGGCAAAGATCTTGTTTCCCTTTTTAAATCTACCCTTTATCAGCTCTCTTGAAAGAGGAATCTCTATGAGTGTTCTTATTACCCTCTTCAGCGGTCTGGCTCCCTCGGTTTTGCTCCAGCCTCTATCCTGAATAATCTCCTTGACTCTATCATCCACCTCGATACTCAACTCTTCCTCTTTGAGTCTATCATTCAGATAAGATATCTCTATATCAACTATCTTTCTTATATCTTCACTTCCAAGAGAATCGAACACCACTATATCGTCGATCCTGTTTATAAATTCAGGTCTAAAATGGTGGTGCAATTCATCGATGACCCTTTCCTCATAATCGGATTGGTTTATAAACTGTGAGCCGAGGTTTGAGGTCATAACAACTATTGTATTTCTGAAATCTACTGTCCTTCCCTGGCCATCAGTTAATCTCCCATCGTCAAGCAATTGCAGAAGTAAGTTTGCCACATCTGGATGTGCCTTCTCTACCTCATCAAAGAGTATAACCGAATATGGCCTTCTCCTTATGAGTTCTGTCAGTTGGCCTCCCTCCTCATATCCGACGTATCCCGGAGGCGCACCTATCAATCTTGATACTGTGTGTTTCTCCATATATTCAGACATGTCAATCCTTATAAGAGATGTCTCCTTGGAGAAAAGAAATTGTGAAAGGGCTTTTGCAAGTAGCGTCTTCCCTACCCCTGTGGGCCCAAGGAAGATGAAAGAACCTATGGGTCTCGAAGGATCCCTAAGCCCAGCCCTTGAGATTCTTATGACATCTGCCACTTTATTAACAGCATTCTCCTGGTCTACTATTATCTTGTGCAGATAATCCTCGAGCCTGAGAAGTTTCTCCCTCTCATCTTCCATCATCCTGTCGAGTGGTATACCTGTCTTCTCGGAGATTATCTCAGCTACATCTTCCTTTCCAACAACCTCATCTATTCCACGAATGGCAAACCACTCTTCTCTCTTCTTCCTGTATTCCTCAGAAAGATCTACAGATTCATCTCTCAATTTGGCAGCTGTCTCATAGTCCTGTGCATCTACTGCCTCCTTGCCTCTCTTGTGGAGCTCCTTAAGTCGCTTCTCCATCTCTTTGAGCTCTGGCGGGAGTGAAAATATCTGAATCCTAAGTTTGCTGCTTGCTTCGTCCATTAGGTCTATTGCTTTATCGGGTAGAAATCTATCGGTTATGTACCTATGTGAAAGACTTACAGCAGCCTTAATTGCATCATCCGAGATCTTAACTCCGTGATGTTTTTCATACCTCGGTCTAAGTCCTTTTAAGATCTCGATGGTATCTTTTACTGAGGGCTCTTTGACGTATATGGGTGAGAATCTCCTGGCAAGTGCCTCGTCCCTTTCGATATACTTCCTGAATTCTGCGAGTGTGGTTGCGCCGATGCATGATATATCACCCCTTGAAAGTGGCGGTTTGAGCATATTGCTCGCATCTATCGCTCCTTCAGCAGAACCAGCACCAGCAATGAGATGAAGCTCATCTATGAATAGTATTATCTCCCTTTTTGAACCCTCCAGTTCTGTGATTACAGCCTTCATCCTCTCTTCAAACTCGCCCCTGAATTTGCTGCCTGCCACAAGCGATCCCATATTTAGTTCAAGTATCCTCTTACCCTTAAGAAGTTCGGGGACGTCGCCCTTTACGATCTTTTGTGCAAGACCCTCAACAATAGCCGTCTTACCCACACCCGCCTCTCCTATCAGAGCAGGATTGTTCTTGGTCCTTCT
>CAZRTU010000132.1:0-5610 GCA_964603075.1 uncultured bacterium | reverse complement strand
AAGGATTGAAATATTTAGTAAAAGCAGTCCCAATTATAAAAGAGTATGTCCAGGATTTAAAGGTAATCATTGCTGGTGAAGGTAGTTTTGACTTTGACATAGAAGATCTAAGAGGTGATAGTGCTTTCAATATTCTTAACAGATATATACCCAACGATGAACTGGTGAGATTAATCCAAAAGGCTTCCCTGGTCGTCTGTCCTTACACCGATGCCACACAGAGCGGAGTGGTAATGACAGCATTTGCGTTCTGTAAACCTGTCGTTGCCTCAAAAGTAGGAGGAATTCCTGAGGTAGTGAAGGACAATGTGACAGGTATATTAGTAACTCCACGGGATGAAAATTCTCTGGCAGAGGCTATAGTTGAGCTCCTCTCAAACTCCCCAAAAAGAGAACGGATAAAGAGGAATATAGAAATAGAGTGCATAAACGGCAGACTTTCCTGGGAAGTTATTACGAGACAGACCATCGATGTCTATAAAAAGGCTCTATATAGCCGCTCTAAAATATGAAAATACTTTTTACTTTAGGTGCACTTAGAATTGGAGGTTACGAGATTTTAGCCCTACAGATTGCAAGCGCGCTCGTTGAGCGGAAGAACGAAGTGGCGATACTCTCCTTGAGTAAACTTGATGAGATGTCAGATAGAGTCGGCAAGGATGTTAAAATCTATTTTGCTCCGAGGTATTTGAAATATGATTTAACGATTTTCATAAGAATATTGAAAGTCTTGCGTAACTTTAGACCAGACATAATAATGGCAGGAGCATTTCTGGATTACTTCCTTGTAAAGTTTGCCTCCCTTTTTTGTATAAAGAGGCCCAAATTTATACTTTCATTCCACCTGACCACGCCTTATGACCAAAGAGAAGATAGATTTAATAAAATATACACATCACTTGCCAGGATTTTTGATGATAGATATATTGCTATCCACGGATCCCAGATAGACTTCTATCATTATTACTATGGATTACCCAAAGATAGATTTTCATTAATAACTAATGGTGTTGACGTCAATCATTATAGACCATTAGAAGAAAACAAGGTTCAGGAGGGTGAACTTTTTAGGATCGTACAGGTTGCAAATCTCAAACCCCTTAAAGATCAGCGGACGTTACTTATGGCAATGAGAGAGTTGAATAAGAGATACAAAAAATGGGAATTGAGAATAGCAGGTAGTGATCAGTCAGGTCTTCTACCAATGTATGAGGATTTTATCCGAAGGTACAACCTTGGTAAAAATGTCAAATTCCTCGGTCCGGTTGATGATGTTCGTGAAATTTTGAATAGCTCGGATGTATTTGTATTGACCTCTGTTACCGAATCCCTTCCACTTTCTCTACTAGAGGCGTTGGCTATGGGGTTGCCATGTGTCGTGACGGATGTGGGTGGGAATAAAAATTTAATTGAAAATGGTAAAGATGGCTTCTTGATCAACCCAGGAGATTATAAGGCTATTTCACGATACTTGAGTTATCTTATTAAAAATCCTCAGAAAAGGAAAGAGATGGGGAATAGGGCAAGAGATAAGGTGGTTAGGAAATTTAACTCCGAGGTTATGCTAAAAAAATATTTTAGACTCTTTGATGAGGTCCTAAAGGATGAATTCTAAGGTTAAGACTGCATTGAGTGGTATTAACTTTATTCTGAATCGTAATCCCAGGGTCATGGGAATTAAGGAGAGTGATATATCTAAATATATTCCCAGGGCCTATAGATCCGTTTTTATCATGTCTGCAGATTTTGAACTTGCATGGGCATGGCGTTATGACAAGTCATTTAAAGACCCCAAAGAAGAGGCAATAAGGCACGCAAGAGTTTCGAGAAAAAATGTTCCTAAGATATTGAGGCTCTGTGAGAAATATAATATACCGATAACCTGGGCTACAGTGGGACATCTCTTCTTGGGGAGCTGTTCAAAAGATGAGCATGTAGCCCACTCCTCCCTCAGACGAGTACCTTACCATGAAAACGAATACTGGAAATTTTATAGCGGAGACTGGTTTGATAACGACCCGTGTAGTGACTGGAGGAAGTCCCCCGAATGGTACGGTCGCGATCTGATTAAGATGATCCTGGATTCAAATGGAAGGCATGAGATTGGCTGTCATACATTTTCTCATATAGATTGTAGAGATGGGGTATGTTCGCCAGAGGCTTTTGCAGACGAGGTTTCAGAATGTCAGAAATTGGCTGGTGAATTTAACATAGAATTAGAATCTTTTGTTCACCCCGGACACACAATTGGTAACCTTAGGACCTTGCGAGAACTGGGATTTACATCTTTCAGAACCGATTATGAAAACCTACTGGGATATCCTTTACGTCACCCCAATGGTCTATGGGAGCTCAGGAGCACTTTGGAGTTGGTCTATAGGGATGGGTGGTCGGTGAAATATCATATGTATAGATATAAAAAGACAATACAAAGGGCATTGAGATATAAAACCGTATGTTACTTCTGGTTTCACCCTTCTGTAAACCCAATCCTCATAGAAGAAGTAATGCCCACGCTCTTTGAGTTTATAGATTCCAGACGTGATGTGATGTGGGTCACAACTACAAGAGATTATGTGAACTGGCTTAATACAAGAGATGAAGTTTAGGAAAGAAAATCCTGCTTTGGTATTAGGACTATTTGAGACCGGTCTCGGTGTTGGAAGGAGCCTGGGAAGAGAAGGTGTGAGGGTCATTGGCTTGGATTTCAAGAAGGATATTGGTTTTTATTCGAGATACATAGATCCTATTATCTGTCCCCATCCTTTAGACGAGAGGGAGGAGTTTATCCAATTTCTTTTAAAAATTGGAAGAGAGGAAAAACATAAACCACTTCTATTTGTAACCTCGGACGATTTTTTGAAAGCAATTTCGAGAAATAGAGAGGGATTACTGCAACACTTCCTTTTTAATTTGCCTGACAAGGATATAATCGAGGCAATTACAGATAAATTCCAACAATACGAATTGGCTCGGAAGGTTGGAATGTCAGTTCCCGAGACGTACTTCCCTGCAAACATTTCTCAGGTGAGAGGATTAAGGGAAAAGATATCATATCCAGTGCTTATAAAAGCCCATGATGTTAACTCATGGAGAAGGTATATAAGTTCGACTGTTAAGGGCTTTATGGCTGTAAATGAACGAGACCTTATAGACAAGTTCAGGATGGTTTTCGATAATGGTTCGGATGCGATTGTACAGGAAGTGATAAACGGTCCTGACAACAGGCATTTCAAGATCTGTTGTTATATTTCGAATAAGGGCAGGAATCTACTTTCTTTCACCTTACAAAAGATCAGGCAGTACCCTATTCGATTCGGAGTCGGCTCTGTGGTTCAAAGTGTAGATTATCCAGAGCTTAAAGAAATGGGTGAGAGATTTTTTGCCTCGATCGGGTATAGTGGAGTTGGTTCTGCAGAATTTAAATTGGATGAACGCGATGGAAGGCTAAAGTTGATAGAATTGAACCCGAGATATTGGCAACAAAATGCGCTTGCTGATAAATGTGGAATGAACTTTCCATTAGTAGACTACCTGGAGGTTACGGGTCAAAACCCTGAACCTGTATCAGAGTATAGAAACGGGGTAAAGTGGGTAAATATTTATATGGATTTCAACTCATTTCTGGCTTACAGAAACGAGAGTAAGCTGACACTGAAGGATTGGCTTGTTAGCTTGAAAGGCAAAAAGGTCTTTTCAGATTTTGCTCGCGACGACATCCAGCCAGTATTTTATGAGATCAGATTTGGTAGGAGACTGCGAAAGTTACCTCAGTATATCATAAAAAGGGCAAGGAATGGAAGAGAATAAAGGTTTTGCTTTGATAACTGGAGGTGCCCAGGGCTTGGGAAGGTATTTAGCAGAATATCTACATAAAAGGGGGTACGGACTTATTATATTGGATATCCAGTCATTTGAAACTCTGCCCGACTCTTATAGGGAGATCATCCAAAGCTATTATCAGGTCGACCTCTCAGATATATCACTGTTGAATAAGATCATAGATGAAATTTTGTATAAACATGCGAAGATTGACGTCCTTATAAACAATGCCTCGCTAAGAATTTTCAGAGTCTTTTTGGATTTTACAGATACAGATATCAAAAGATACGTCGATGTAAACTTTAGGGCACCGATTCTTCTTTCGATGAGGATATTACCGGTTATGAGGAAATACTGTTATGGTAGAATAATTAATATCTCTTCGAGGTCAGGCTTCTGGGGATACAAAACAGGGAGTCTGTATTGTAGTACAAAGAGCGCTTTGATCAAATTTACTGAAGCCCTCGGTAGGGAGCTGGCTGATAATATTAATGATGTAACTGCAAATGTCATCTGCCCCGGTAGTTTCAGCAAGACAGACCATAAGAAGCACAAGGGTTATGATCGTATAATGAGTTCTATAGCTAAGACAATAGATCGGATTATATCTTCTCGAAGAAGTGGTGAAGTGGTACCTGTTTTATCAAAAAAGAATTTGCTTTTAGAGATATTTCGAGATATAAAGAAGAATATTCTTTGGTTGATGAAATACTGAGATATGATGTTTGATTTCTACGGTATAATAGGCTTTAAGGAGAAAGTGGACCTGTCAAGGCTCAAGAATCCCTTTCTAAAGTACGAATTGTATAATGGGTTGTCCTTTAGAGAAGAGGTCATACAGACTGCTCGAGCAAAATTCTTCAGGCTTGAGAGGGAAGGATCTTATAAGAGCCACTTCTATAAAGATCAAGAACACCTCTTTTTATTTGGGTTTGTATTTTCATCAAAAGAGTATGAATCGCTTACAGGAAAGAAACCCAAGAGGTTATCAATAAAAGAGGTATTCGAACTCTATAAAGAGTATGGGGGGTCAATAGTCCGCTATGTTAAAGGATCCTTCGTTCTAATTATGTACAATGAAAGGGTAAATAAGGTCTTATGCATAAGCGACCAACTCAACGTACTTCCAATTTTTTATGCCTATAAGAAAGGTCTTTTTATCTTTTCATCTGCCATTAAACCTATACTTGATTCAGGTTTTGTAGACACCGATATAGATAAAATGGCGATAGTTGAATTTGCTATCTTTGATTACAGCCTAAGGGACAAAACCTATTATAGGGATATAAAGAGGCTGGATTATGGTATGGTATTAGAGGCAGATAAGAAAGGGCTAAAGAAAGATAGATACTTTACCGTTGACAGGCTATTTAGCGAAAGATTGATGGGAGATAAAGAGTCTCTTGAGGAATTAGGTAATCTCTTACATGAAAATGTTAACCTGTATGCCTCTGATGCAAAGAGATTCTCTCTCTCCTTGACGGGTGGTTTCGATGGCAGGGCAAATCTGGCTCTTCTGGACCGCCCCGCTGAGGACTTCCTCTGCTTTTCATATGGTATGCCGGGCAGTAGACAGATAAACATTCCTCTTGAAATTTCAAAGAGACTGAACCTAAATTACAGACCAATATATCTTGATGAAAAATTTGAGGAGCAATACGAGGATAACGCAATTAGAGCCGTATTCTATTCAGACGGAACCGCTCCAATACTTAGTGCCAATTATCCATATTCGTGCACATGGAGATAGAAACGGTTTAAGCCTAACAGACGGAAATATAATCAGCT
>CAZRTU010000131.1:0-5623 GCA_964603075.1 uncultured bacterium | reverse complement strand
ATGCGAAACAATTGTGTTTAAAATCCCCTCAAAATGATGCAGCAGTTATAGATGGGTGTTCCGAATTTGGTTTTCTGTGGAGAATAGCAGTACCTCTCGCAAAACCTGCGATAGTTACCGTTTCGATCTTTTCTCTATTAGCTTCCTGGAACTCGTTTATCTGGCCACTTGTTATGACAAACCGCGATGCAATAAGACCCGTTCAGGTTGGTCTGGCTTATTTTATACAAGAGCAATCAACAAATTATACACTGCTTTCTGCTGCATCAACTCTTGTTGTTATACCAATAGTCATACTATTTTTCTTCTTCCAGAAACAGATAATAGAGAGCCATATGAAATCGGGAATAAAGGAGTAAAAAAGACTTGTAATTTTCAGATTTTTGGGTTATAATAGATATGATTCTAAGCGTTTTCTATCTCTTTAACTTATCGACCCTCCATAGAGATGCACGGTAAGCTCTGTATATCTCCACAGATAGAGGATGAGATGGTCTCTTTCCTTCTTGAGACCTGGAAGAGTGAGAGTAGGAAGAAGAATATTATCCTACACATGCCCGAGAAGGGGATAGAGAACTATCCAGCAGTATACCCGGTGGGAGTTCTGGGGGTTGACTGGCCTGGCATGCTCGAGACTGTAGCCAGTGTTGTCCACAATCTGGGTTGGAATTTCTGCTATATACGCGGATTTACATTAAACCTTGAGGGCAGTGAGCTATTTGTTTTCCTTTTAGGGGTTGAGATAGACTCCTCTGAGATGTCTAAGAAGTTTAAAGAAGACAGGATGTACATAAAGAGAACCTTGGAGTTGCTATCAGAAGGTCAAACAGGAGGTAAACAGAGTGTCCTTTTGAAGGAGTTGAGGAAATTACCGAGATTAGAGGAGACATTGAAATATATGAGGAGGATTATGGGTGGCAGTATAAAATCGGATTTGGAGGAGGAGACTCTGAAATTTTTTGCTGGTAGGACAGCGGATTATCTGGGTAGAAGGGCACCAAAATATCTTGCCAAGCAGATATACACCAATTATAAGATGAAGAATAGAGTCAGGGATTCAGGTGGTATTCCCCAGGTCAGCGTGGATATCTTCAAAGCAGAGGATGAGTTATATACGGGTGTATCTATTTCAGGATTCCTTCGAGACATCTCTCTCTCTGATTATCTGGAGACTATAGAAGATATATTTCAGGGCAGTCCGATTATATACAGCAAGGAATTTATAACCCGTGACGGGATAACAAATTACAGGATAGAACTGGGAGGCACACCAAAGAACAGAGCGAAATTTAAGAAGGCACTCAAGGATGTTATCATTGGCGTCAAGACTAGACGCCTGCCCTTTACCGGAGAAAAGGCAGGTGTAGAACAGTACTCAAGGATAATAATACCTCATCTACTAAGGGAATATAGTATATCAGGCATACCCCAGGTACTGATCGTTCCGTTGACCCGTAACAAGGATTTGATGTCTCTGAAATTGATCATAGTTCATAAGAAAGGTGAGATAAGAAAGATATTGTATGGGTTGCAGAATAAAAAAAATTTCTCCGTCAAAACTGTTCATCCAACAAGGATTATGCAGGGTATGAAACTGGACATGCTGGATATAGAGGTGCCTATGGAGATGTTGGGAAAAAGAGAGAGGATACATCCTGCGATAAGAGTCGTTATAAATGAAGAGATAGGGAAGTTTAGGGATTTTGATGAAGGAATGAGGAATCTTGATATGGCAAAGTTGAAGGAGGTAGAAAAGATCGCAAAGGGGGCAGTTCCTAAGAATTTCCTTAGAAATATATACTACAACCTCGAAGACTTCTACAGGGTCAGGGCATCTGCGAATGAGATTACTACCCTTACGAGAATGGGATACTCGCTCTACAAAAGGGGGCTCAAGAGACCCGGGATGTTGCATGCCGCAACCAGAGAGATAAAGAGGGATCATTGGTTTGTTCTTCTGGGTGTCTCAACCATGAAGAATATACTTGCGGATATACTCGACCTTATGTCTTCTTACAATACAACGACATCAAGTGTTGCAATGGGCAATATCTTCCTTCACTTTTTCAGGCTTGAAAAAGATGGGAATCCTATACCTAAGAACGAACTGAACTCCCTTGTTTATTCCATAAGGAGGCTCGGGTGAGGGTAAAATGTGTCTTATTTTCTATAATTCCTTTACTTATTCTCGGTTGTGTAAAAAGATTGAAGGTGGCAGGTGGTCCTGAGACTGAAGTTATAGTCTTCTCGACGAACGAGGCATTTGATTATATTGAAGAAGAACTGACATCTGCTCTGGAGCGCGAGGTCTTTACACCAACAAAGGAGGAGGTCTTTACTATAAGACACAGGTTGCCCTCTGAACTCATGTTATTTAACAGGAGAAGAAACATCCTCTTTGCTGAACTGGTCAACACAGATATGATAGACTCCGTTCTCTCACCAGAAGCCAAAAGTCAGGTGATGGAGGGTCAGAGTTTTGTATTCGGCGAGCAGGATATATTTGCAGAAGGACAGTCGGTTTTGGTTATAAGCGCAAGGAGTCTAGACGAATTGCGAGAGGCGGTTCGGACAAATAAGGATGTGATATTCTCGTTCTTTTTCAAGTCCGTATTAGAGCGTATCCGTGAGGTTCTCTACAAGGATGGGTACAAGGAGAAACTTGGGGAAAGGCTCTTTCTTTCATACAATTTCACGCTTGATATTCCCCCGGGTTGGGCTATAGATGAGTATGGCAGGGACAGACTCCTGAAGATATACAGGCATTATCCTGATAGATTTTTAACCATATACTGGGAGTATAATCCCAGGGCACTACTTACCTTTGAGGACGCGTGTGAGCTGAGAGATAGTATCTGTACCCAACTGCACGATAGTGATAAAGTGGATAGAGAGAGAACCAGGATGTTTAACGTGGACTTCAAGAATATGAATGCCCAAAAGCTTGATGGTATATGGGAGAATGATGAATTGGTAATGGGAGGTCCTTTCAGAACATACATATTTTCCACTGAAAGTGCTTTTTATTTCATAGATATATACGTCTTTGCCCCGGGAGAGAAGAAGTGGATACCCATAAATCAGCTTGAGACCTTGGTGTCAACATGGAGAGAAGGATAATAGGTACGATAAATAACAAATTTCAAATTACAAATGATGAATGATGAATGACGAATGATGAGTGGCGAATGAGCAAATCTAAAATTGAAAATTGAAGATTGACCAAGCAAAGGAAATGTACAATGCCCTCTATTCTTACTATGGACCACAAAACTGGTGGCCAGCAGATAATCCATTTGAGGTTATGGTTGGCGCTATCCTTACTCAAAATGCCAATTGGAAGAACGTCCAGAAGGCTATTGCGAATCTAAGACATTATCTTGACCCGTTTGTGATTTATGATATGGATACTGATAGGCTTGCAGAATTGATACGTCCTTCTGGATACTATAAGATAAAGGCAAAACGACTTGAGAGTCTTGTCACCTTCTTGATAGAGAGATACGACGGGAAAATCGAGGATATGAAAAAGATGGAAACCCATAAAATACGAGAGGAGCTTCTAACCGTACCTGGTGTGGGAAAAGAGACCTGTGATTCAATTCTATTGTATGCACTTTCGATGCCAGTATTTGTTGTAGATGCCTATACAAAGAGGATTGGTATGAGGCATAGCCTTTTCGAAAAGAAAGCAACCTATGAGGAGATAAGCAAGAGATTTAGTGAAGAGATAGAGAGAGGCGTACAGACGTACAACGAATTCCATGCCCTTCTTGTGAGGGTGGGAAAAGATAAGTGCAAAAAGAGGGAGCCATTGTGTAGTTATTGTCCCTTGGAGAGATTTTTGTAGTTTTTTGGTTAACTTGTATGTACTGCTATGAGAATGATGAAAGGTAATAAAAACAAAGGTACTCCACCACCTCAGAGGCCGAAGGGACGACCCCCGAAATATTCGATCATCCGAGGTCTGATTCTCTGGGTAGCGTTTTTTATCATTCTTTCTCTATTCTTTAGATTTACAAGCAGAGAGGGAATTTCCTCGGTTAGAGTCCCTTACTCCACCTTCTACAGCGAGGTAAAGGACGGAAATGTTAAGACTATTACCATCTCGGAACAGACAGTCAAGGGAGAATTTCGCGTTCCAATAACATTGGAAGATAAGACATATGAAGGATTCGTAACCACTTTGCCCTACGAGGATAAGGAATTAATGGCGGAAATTCTGGATTCTGGCGTGGTTGTTAATGTTGAGACTCCTAAATTCTGGAAGAGTGCCCTACCTTGGATCATAACGCTCCTTTTTATAGGCTTCTGGATATTCTTCATATTCCAGATGCAATCGGTTCCGAGGGGTGCAGCTGCCTTTGGCAGAAGCAAGGCGAAACCCCTCTCGGAGGACACCACGAGGGTGACGTTTGATGATGTAGCAGGGGTTGATGAGGCGAAAGAAGAATTGAAAGAGGTAATAGAGTTCCTCAGGAACCCCCAGAGATTTACCACACTCGGGGCGAAGGTACCCAAAGGGGTTTTGGTGGTCGGTCCTCCAGGTACAGGGAAGACACTACTCGCGAGAGCAGTGGCAGGCGAAGCAGGTGTTCCATTCTTCTCTATGTCAGGGTCTGACTTTGTTGAACTTTTTGTGGGTGTTGGTGCATCGAGGGTAAGAGATCTCTTTGAGAAGGGAAAGAAGAACAATCCAAGCATCATATTTATAGACGAACTTGACGCCGTGGGTAGACACAGAGGTGCGGGAATAGGTGGGGGACACGACGAGCGAGAACAGACCTTAAATGCCCTTCTTGTCGAAATGGACGGCTTTGAGGCAAATAAAGGAGTTATAGTAATGGCTGCGACCAATCGCCCGGACGTACTCGATCCTGCGCTTTTAAGGCCAGGCAGGTTTGACAGGAGAGTGGTTGTTGACAGACCAGACGTAAAGGGCAGGGAGGCAATACTAAAGGTTCACACAAGGAATGTACCTCTTGCAAAGAACGTGAATCTATCGACAATCGCCAGGACAACGCCAGGATTCTCAGGCGCAGACCTTGCCAATCTGGTAAATGAGGCCGCCCTGATCGCTGCGAAGAAGGGCAGGAGAAAGGTGCTTACACGAGATTTTGAAGAGGCGAGGGACAAAGTCCTTATGGGTGTAGAACGAAAGAGCCTTGTAATAAGGGAAGACGAGAAGAGAAACGTCGCCTTTCATGAAGCAGGACATGCCCTCGTTGCAAAATACCTGAAAGAAGCAGACCCCATACATAAGGTGTCCATAGTTCCCAGGGGCCTTGCGCTTGGTGCAACGCAGCCACTTCCAGTAGATGATAGACATAATTTCTCGAAGGAGTATTGTAAGGCTCAACTTGTGACACTCCTCGGAGGAAGGGCAGCGGAGATAGAGCTCTTGAATACTCTTACGACAGGAGCCGGCAACGATATAGAGAAGGCTACCGAGCTTGCGAGGAAGATGGTCTGTGAGTGGGGTATGAGTGAGAAGATAGGTGCTGTTACCTTTGGCAAGAGAGAAAAAGAGGTATTTCTTGGGAGGGATATAGCGACCCGTAATGACTACTCTGAAGAGACCTCGCGTGAGATAGACAGAGAGATAAGGAGATTTGTTGAAGAG
>CAZRTU010000130.1:0-5634 GCA_964603075.1 uncultured bacterium | reverse complement strand
CTATCAAAGAGATTGCTGAAACTGCTCGAATCGAAGATAGGAATCACTTCGAGGCTCTAGTCCCCCGCATCTACGAACTTGGAGGTAAGTTGCCTGAAAATATGAAAGCTTTCCATGATATGTCGGCCTGTCCACCCGCCAGTCTACCCAAAGACCCTACGGATATTAAAGCTATATTGACAGTGTTAGTGGAAGCCGAAAGGTGTGCAGTAAGAGGCTATACGCAAATCTGCAATATGACTGCTGGAAAGGATCACCGTACTTACGACCTTTCTCAGTCGATCCTCAACGAAGAGATCGAACACGAATCCTGGTTCTCCGAGTTCCTGGGCGAAGGTGCTTCTGGGCACTTTATGCGTAGAGGCGAGACATCTCCCTTTGTGTCTAAGTTTCTTAAGTAGGCTGGAGACAGCGAAGGGGACCCAATAGTTAAATCAAGGCGTACTCTTCGTCTACTATAAAGATGAGACAGTAGAGGGGGACACCATAATGAGAAAATTTAGCGTACGAGAACTTGCTCGATATAACGGTAAGAATGGTGCTCCAGCATTCATTGCTTTCAAAGGGAAAGTCTACGATGTATCAGATAGTTTTCTATGGCAGAACGGGAATCATCAGGTTCTCCATAATGCAGGCATAGATTTGACAGATAGTTTGATACAAGCCCCACATGGCCTGGAGATGCTGGAAAAGTTTCCTATAGTTGGAACGCTACTGGAGGATGATTGAAGTTGCTCCATCCATGCAGCAACTATCATCATTTACACCCGAGCTCGTCGAAAAACCTCACGAACATAAGACAGAATTCATCAAATTATAAGGTATAGACAATCAGCGTGTCTACTAAGTTCTGGAATGCTGGTTTATAAGAGTTTCAGGTTCATGATTTACGCTTTGCTTCAACATATTCCACAACGGTTGTATTGCGTCCACAACACCAGGGTGATAGTAGTCTTTTAATCTCCTCTAAACTTCTCCAGATAAAATTTTTCTTGACAATGCGCATTTTTTGATGTATAATTTATACAGGAGGTGATAAGTATGAGGAGACTTAATATAACCTTGCCTGAGAATCTGGCTCGGGAATTAGATGCATTCTCCAATAAAAGTCGCTTCATTGCCGAAGCAGTGAGAGAGAAGTTGGAGCGTATCAGAAGAGAAAAACTGGATAAACTTTTAGTCAAAGGGTATAAAGAAACTTGTAAAGAAGACAAGGAAGTTGATAAGGAGTGGGAGGAGGTTACACTTGAATCATGGAAGTGAACTTTCCAAAAAGAGGAGAGATCTGGCTTGTCTCTTTGGAGCCCGTAGTCGGTGCTGAGATAGGCAGGGCAAGACCTGCTATAGTGATCTCAAATGATAGGAATAACCAATTTGCGGCTACAGTTACTGTAATTCCCGTTACTTCAAAAACAGAGAGAATATATCCGTTTGAAGTCTCTCTTCCTGCAGAAAAAACTGGATTGTCACGTGATTCAAAGGCAAAGTGCAATCAGGTTCGGACGATAGATAAAAAGAGACTGGTTAAACCTCTGGGGGCATTGTCCTTGAATAAAATGCGAGAGACCGAAGAAGCTCTTCTCATTCATCTTGGTATCAAAGTTATTTAAGGAAATTCGATAAGTTCTTTGTTAAGATAGTTAACTTATCTCAACTATCTCTTTCTCTACTTTCCGTCAGGGATCGGATTTACGCTTTGCTTCAACATATTCCACAATGGTTGTATTGCGTCCAGAACACCAAGATGACGTAACCTTCTTTGCTGATTTTTCAATTAACCAATAGCTGTTTTTTGGGGGGTCTTACTTTGAGAAGGCTAAGGAGTTACCTAAATCGTTTCTTTAAACTTTACAGTTAGTTTTCCTATTTTGGGAATTTCATAATTATTAAGAAAGGAGGTGAATTATGTCAAGAAGCTTTGTAAACAAAGCAATGGTTCGGGCTTTTGCAAAAAACCAAAATGTGAGGATAAGTAGGGATGCGATAACTTTAGTTACAACCGAGGTTGAAAAAATATTGACGAAGGCTATGAGGGAGGCTATCAAGACAGCTAAATACGCCAACAGGAAGACCGTCTTGCCTCGCGATTTCTCAGCATTGGGTAAGTGATAGGTTCTTATCCGTAATAGGTCTCTAGCTATCTTTTAGCTTAGTGATTTTTCTCTCAGCCTCTTTTGGTACTCTCTATTTGCGAATTAGTCTATATTCAGAGTCACATAGTAAAATGTAGTTGAGGCAAGCAGTCCTTTGAACAAGTAAGTATGTGATTTTAACCCTCACGATCTCTTTCTCTACTTGAAATTCCACAATGGTTGTATTGCGTCCAGAACACCAGCAGAATCGAACCTCACTGATAAGACAGATATAACAATGTACAGAAAGGAAGTCATAATAAATATTAATTCAGTGATTCTTATCGCTACGCTCATGTTCATCAGTAATATGGTCGTAGGAGAGGGAAAAGCTATCAATGAGCAGATTAAAGTTCTATATGACAAGAGGTTTGACAAAGAGATTGCCAGTGTTAAGATATGCAGATACGAGGATAACGACCTTGTGAGATTATATCCAAAGGTAGTTGTGCTAAAAGAACTGGATAAAGAGTTATCACAAGATGATTGGCATTTTTATAGAAAAGAGGTGTTATTTCTCGATAAAGAAGGGAAGATAACTGCTCAGATTCCTAATCAGGAATATTTTAGTGAAGCGCGAGTATCCATAAATGGACTCTTGGTCGCAGTACACAGAAGATACATTGATAAACCATCTCCATATAACCCCGCACTTATGCGAGATTGGGGAAGAGTAAAAAAAGAGGAGGTAACTGTCTATAATGATAGTGGTGAAATTGTATGGCAAACAGATGAGGATCTCTTTCCAGCTAAATACGATCGTTATATGACGGGAATATCCGAAAAAGACACGTCGATACTTATGGTATACAGTAAAGACCAAGAACAACGATTTTCTCCTACTAAGGGATTTTGGATTCCACCTATTTCACCTATTGATGAGAAGTACCAATTTCTAAGGTTCAGTGCAACATGGGACGGTAGGTTTTGGGTGATAGCTGATTATAATCCAGACGGGTCAAAATCGGTTATTTTGCTTGATTCCACATTCAATATGATTTGGGAGAAAAAAATTTACGAACAAACAATCCATCAACTGAAAATATCTCCATATGGGGCATTTGTTTTTGTATTTGGAACTACGGTGAGCGTATGGCCACTCACGAAGGAGGAGGCTATTGAGAGAGGTGAAATGTTATTAAAGGAAAGAAGTATATCTTCCATTTTATTCGATAGAAAAGGGAATCTTATTATGAAAAAAGACGATAAATGCATATGTGGCAGCGTTATTTTTTCTGATAATGAGAAATATCTCGCATATAGGGTTGGTACTACACCTGTAATGGTTGTGACAGAGTCAGGAAAGTATAAGAGATTACCTATAACTCTTCCCTCGTCAACAAGTACCAATCCTCAAATGCTCATCTCAGACAACGGCATTTTGTACATCTGGCATGAGAGTGTAAGTGAATATCAACTGATTCTTGTAAATGTGCAGGGAGATATTAAAGGAAGGAAAACATTTACCAAAGACGAGATATCGGGTGGTATTGACGAACCTAAGTCGAATATTGTATTAATAGACGACAAATTATATTTAAGGATAATCGGTAGAAAGGGAATAAGGATTGTTGAACTAATAAGTAGTTAGTTTAAAGAAGAAGTTTTATTAAGAACATTGTAAGAATCCATGTATAACATTGCATAAGGTTAACAGGGTTGAAAAACCAAGAGCCCGAAGTTTATTGAGAAGGAATCCAAGTTTATAAAGGACAACCTGAGATGAATCTTTTACCCCCACAATCTCTTTCTCTACTTGGAATTCTACGATGGTTGTATTGCGTCCACAACACCAGGATGATCTACCCACCTGCTATTCTCTTTTTAATTCAATAAAATTTACTTGACAATTCAGGGACTTCGTGTTATAATTAATAGCGAGATTGAGAAATAGTTAGTCCATCGAGGGTACTAAAGAGGAAAGAAAGATAATAAACAAAAATACGCCTGGAGGAACTTAAATTCCCCAACCCTCAGATAGAAATCCGATTTATATAAATTTTTACGTCTCTTTGCTATAGATTAAATATTCTACAATTGCTTATCCCACCTACGTTTTCCACACATCCAAACACTAATCATATTTGATCATATTTGCCATATTCTTTCATATTAGTAACAAAATTCTGGTAACAACAGTGAATTGCAAAAATTATTGGCTTGAAACTTATAGTATTAACTTGGGGAAAAGATAATCTTCATTCAGGCGTTATGGACGTAAATCATGCGTTGAATTTGAGGCGATAAGAGAGCTTGTAGAGAGGCAATTGCCTTCTTAATAGAAATTACAAGCCAAAATTATTACCCTCGCCGAAAAAATCTCCGCCAAATCTCAATGCGTTCCCGAAGTTTTATTACTTCTCCCGAGAGGGCTAAGGCATAAGCTCAGCGACGCGGCTTTTCCGCTGCAACGATTTGTTAGACGGCTGCCACTTATTCCTTGTGATTGGGGATTTTCCCAGTCTTTTTAGCGATGATCCAACCGCGCTTTTCTGATCTATTGCGGATGACACAATGGAAACCACTGGATTTTAGGTGGGAAACCAAATCGTCTTCTGTGTTGTTGCTCCACAAATCACAATGATACAGCACTAAAATGGTGGCGAATCGCTGGAGAACATTGTGTGGGGTGCTCAACAAAATAGGAAATTCCCCTCCTTCGCAATTTAGTTTCATGAAGTGGCATTCGTTAATTTGATTTCTTTCTAAGAAAGCGGACAACGTACTGGATTTTACAGTTTCACTGGAGTTGGAGTCCCTTCTAATAATTGAGTGCCCCCAGTTGCCAGTATTATGGTAAAGCACGCACTCACCTTCTTTGTCTGCCATGGCCAAATGATAAACTGAAATGTTGGTGCATTGATTTAGAGCAACGTTAATTCGTAAGAGGTTGAAGGAATCTTCACTGGCTTCAATTGCATAAACCTTACCACGTCTGACTTTTGACGATGACAGAAGTGAGAATGTGCCGATGTGAGCCCCGATATCGATAATCACGTGGTCTTCATTAGGCTGGTACTCCGGAACTCTAGAGAAAAAGATGTCGTTGTCAAAACTGTGTTCAATAACTACCTCATCTGCAGTATCCTTTCGAT
Organism: uncultured bacterium; assembly: GCA_964603075.1. Taxonomy (GTDB): domain Bacteria; phylum Hydrothermota; class UBA3073; order UBA3073; family UBA3073; genus JAGMCL01. Next base: position 407 of record CAZRTU010000130.1, on the reverse strand, counting down.
ATGCGATTTCAAATCCGCCAAAAGAACCGATGGCTAGGTTCGATGACCTATCAAGAGCTCGTCCTGCTGACAAGCGAAACCACGGTCGGATAGTGTCTATTAGCTTTTCTGGAAGTATGCGTGCAATTCCTTCCACTACTTTTACCATGTCTTGCCTCTCAGTAGCATCTGCCGATGAGCATAAGATTAGGTGTACTAATGAAAACAACAAATATTGCTGTTTATAACCACCTAATCTTATGTGCTTATTATTGGTTATAATCGAACTATTCCTGTGATTTTCTTTCATTATATTATAACCCTAAACAGAGGAAAAATCAAGAAAAATCTTGTTTATGTACTGAATGGTTAGTATTTCTGAGGAAGTCGTGCGAGTTAGATTATGGTTGAGGAGGAAGCTTCGGGGT
>CAZRTU010000129.1:4693-5666 GCA_964603075.1 uncultured bacterium | reverse complement strand
TCTTATAAGTGAGAGCTTTATTTACTCCACAATTGATTGCGCTTTTTTAAGAATACAAAGTCCAAATTATAACTTGTAAAAAAATGTTTCTAACCATATTATATATCACTGGTGCTTTAGCCGGTATTATTTCGCTCGTATGGATGGTGATAGATAAAAAAAGACGCCCAATAGGGAATCTTATGGAAAAGAAACTAAAGGGGATGGTTCAAATCCCCTCACCTTTACAGGACGGTTTCTATCAATTTGTACCCGGAGATGAACTAGATTTTAGTATGTTAATTCACGAAGCTGACGCATATTTTAAAAAGAAAGACTACGCAAAAGCGGAATCTATATATCTGGAAGCGTATAATCTTGCATTAAGTTCACGAAAATTAGGTCTAATGAGCATTGCACTAATGGGTATTGGTGCATCAATTGGTATGTATAAAAGTTACTTCGAGGCAATCAAAATATTTCGTAGATGTTTAAAATATAAAAGGAAATTGCGAGATAGAGATGCCATAGGGCAATTATACTTAAATATGGGTATTTGCTTTCAATTTACCGGGAAGCCTCGTAAGGCAATTAAATACTATAATAAATGCATTAACCTTAATCCCAAATATGCGTTAGCATTTAACAATAGAGGGTGTGTATATGCCAACAAGGGTTTATTAGATAAAGCCATAGTGGATTTCAAAAAAGCTGTTGAACTAAAGCCCAATTTTGCTGGGTTACTTTACAATCTTGGATTAGCTTATGCTATGAAAGGAAAATCCGAAAAGGCAATAGACAATTTTAATAAATCTATCGAGCTCAATCCTAATATGGCTGAAGCTTATAATAATCTGGGATTAGTGTACACTGAATTGAGTAATTTTAATAAATCAATAGAATATTTTAACAAAGCAATTAAACTCAATCCACGTTATTCTGAGGCTCTTTATAATCGTGGTCTAGCGTATATAAAAATAAATAACTTTGATCT
>CAZRTU010000129.1:4359-4683 GCA_964603075.1 uncultured bacterium | reverse complement strand
GCGATAGACGATTTTAATAAAGCAGTAGAAATTAATCCGAAATTTCCAGAAGCTTACAATAACCGAGGAAATGCCTATTATGAGAAGGGTGCGATAAAAAAAGCTATAGAGGATTACAATAAAGCTATCGAACTCAAACCAACCCACGCGGAGGCATATTACAACCGAGGTCGTGCTTTTATGCATAAGAACGGATTACATAAGGCAATTAAAGACCTTAAAAAAACTTTAAAACTCGATCCCAAAAATGCTATGGCAATGGCAAATATAGGTAAGGCGTATGAACTTCTTAATGATAAAGGAAAAGCAAAATATTGGTACAAG
>CAZRTU010000129.1:0-4349 GCA_964603075.1 uncultured bacterium | reverse complement strand
TGAGATATAAAGATAGACTTCCTGACAAAGGCGAGTCAGTCAAACAACTCTTGACAGAACTCGACACACAAGATTAATAATAGGTTTGACTCTACATAGTATAGCAGAAAAAATATCAAAAGAAGATAATACTATTCTAAAAAATTCGTTTTAACAAATGTTTCAGAGAAGTACTTCAACCGCTAGTTTGTTATACATACTTTTTACCCACTAAATAAAAGCTCTTTATTTCCCTTAGCCCTTCTTCTTATTACATTCGAAAGAGTTAAACCAATATTCTTGCGTCTCTTATTAATTCTCCCTAAAAACTTCTTGACTTTTTACGGATTTGGTGATAAAATACCAGAACTATCTTGAAATGACGTAATCCTGTAAGCCCGAATTAAAAATTCTCCTCGGGCTGGAACTTTCAGAATATGAACTGAGGACTACTATGACTGTGCTTCTGGTCCTACTTCTGCTCTCGTCAACCAAGAATGTCCATATCTACATACACGAGGGAGAAACCTTTGGTGAAATTTCCTCAAGCCTCCATCGGGAAGGTGTTATAGAGCATCCTCTTCTCTTCAAGGTCTGGGCAAGGATTACACGAAGCGACAAGAAGATAAGGACAGGCAGATACGAATTTACTATTCCCTCTGGAATAAGAGAGGTTTTAGGCAAACTGGTTAATGGGGAGACTGTAGACATAAGGGTCACCATACCTGAGGGATCAAACATATACGATATCGCTGAGTCATTCCAGAGTAAAACTGGTATGGACAGCGCTTTTTTTATTGACCTTGTCAAAGACAGCGCAATGATAAATAAATACGATATTGACGCACCTACACTTGAAGGGTTCCTCTTCCCCGACACATATTTCGCGTTCGACTCCATTCCGCCACATAAGGTCATAGATATGATGATATCGAGATTTTTTGACGTCTTTGACTCATCCATGATTTCAAGAGCGGAAAGTCTGGGCTTCACCTTAAACGAAGTGGTTACACTCGCCTCACTGATCCAGTGTGAGGTGATGGTTATAAGCGAGATGCCCATAATATCTTCCATCTATCATAATAGACTCAAATTGGGTAGAAGATTGGAAAGCTGCCCTACGATACTCTATATACTGCCAGAAAAAAAGAACAGGGTTGTGTACGAGGACCTCTCGATAGATTCACCTTACAATACATATGAGCACGCAGGTCTGCCGCCCGGAGCCATATGTAATCCAGGCCTGGATGCAATCAATGCCGCCCTCTACCCAGCAGACACAGACTTTCTATATTTCGTTTCAAAGGGCGACGGCACGCATATTTTTTCGAAAACCCATGAAGAACATATAAATGCAAAGAGAAGGGTGGGTATTCTTAGATAACTTATAAAATGCGAATTCTTGCAATAGACTTGGGGACTAAAAGGGTAGGATTTGCCATCTCTGGCCCCCTAAAAATTCCTCAACCCCTGAAAAGCGTTAGCAGAAAGGAGGTATTTGACAGTCTCAAAGACATAATAAAGGATTACAATATTGGGCGTGTTGTGATCGGTCTCCCACTTAAGACCTCGGGCATAGAAGGTAAGATGGCTAAAGATGCTAGGGATTTTGCCAATATTATTGAACAACGACTTGGAATAAAAACAGAGCTGATTGACGAAAGATTTACAACCGAAGAAGCCACCAGGCTAATCTCCTACAGAGAGTTTAAGGGGAACAAAGACAGTTTATCCGCCCTCCTCATACTCAAAAGATACTTAGAAGAAGCAGACTAGCATCTTTTTGATTATAGAATAAATTGGTAAAACCGCTAAATATATTCAAGGTTTCTCCCCATGTCAGCATTTTGTCTTCCTCTTGGGTGCGTTACTTTTCAATCCTCCTTCATTTCGGTATTCCTATATACCTCGGGGTTCTCTTCATATACTCCTCCCCGAATCTTTCTATATTCATCTTCTCTTCAGTTAAGACAATAAAGTGAGATATGACAATTTCTAAAATAAAGTATATCCACAAAATTATATAAATACGCGATTTCCAGTTCCATCCCATTACAATCACGCCCAAGAGACATATTATACCTGCCAGGATATGGGAGTGTCTACTTATCCTGTAAATACCCCAATCCACAACTGCCTTTTTCTCTTCAGAGTGTTCTCTCATGGCACTATAGCCTAAAGCATAAACTACCTCACCGAAGACCAAGATACAAAGTCCAATCCAGAAAGCCAGATTAATTCTAAACGGGACAAACCACATCAACACCCACCATAAAATGTGAGTTCCCCAAAAAAATACTAAAAAAGCTTTACCAGGTGCAGGGCCGCTCATTCTTTTCGCCTTTATGACCCAAAAGAGAAGCTAACTGACAAGGAAAGCTAATATGTGAACGTAGAAGAGCCTGAAATACCAGGGCGTCCCCACCATTTTTACCCTCCTTTCATAGAGGATAATTATCTTTTTCACCTCAATCGAGCATAGGGCTAATATTCCTAGTGTATAAGTCGCTGTATGAGATGACTTCGATTCCTGATTAAACTACTAATGTAAGTTTTTGTACGTTGCTGTTTAAGAGCAGACGATAAAAAATATAATCATTCGGCTATAAAAGAAGAAATCCAGATTGGTGTTTCTGGAGCCTGTCCCCGTTTGAGCATCTCCTGCCAGGCTTCATCTGTTAATCTATGTGCTGCGGGATACTGGAATTCGTAGTAAGAAAATACTCCTCCTCTGGTCAAATAGAGTTCGTTCTTAATAGGAACTATCACATAAATCACGTTTATATGCCCAACTGCCTCCTCAAGGCAATTATTCTCAGAAGTATGAACATCTGCGATGCAAGCAATATCCCTATCAGGCCCCGTAACTTCAAACCAACCTCTTAAGTAAACATATTTATGTTCGACTTTCCTACCAGTATGCCAGTCATAGATAGAAAGATTCACATCAAGTTCTACAAGTGAAAGGGAGAGATCTTCTATCTCACCTCCAAAATGCCTGATTCTTTCATATTCATCGTTGCTTAAAGCCTCATCATTGAGCTCCTTTTCAGAAACCCCTTTAAGGAATGAGAGTAGATCCTCATATCTGTAAAAGACCTCCTTTACTTTTTCAGAAAAGAAACCTTTATCAATTAGAACTTGCTTATTCAAACTTAGCAACTTTAGTAGCCTCCTGTAAAACTCTGGGATGGGTTCAACGTATCCTTTAGGCTGAGGTATTTCACCAAACCCATCGCCCCCTTCTGCAGCAGAAGGCTTCCCATGGAGTATCACGTCGTGTCTTAATTCTGTCCAACTGGCTAAAGCTGTATTAAGCTCTTTATCAATCCATGCACTATCTTGCATGAATATAGGGTAACCTTCTCTTCTTTCTTCAAGAAGAGCTTTAAGCACATAAAGCCAACCGTAAAAAAGATTCTGATACCATTGTTCTTCACTCAAAATGGCAAACTCTTCCATGAGTTCCTCTCTTCTCGAAAGATATTTCTCCCATTTCTTTGGTTCTTCGTAAACACCGTCAAGAAGGGCGGCTGCTCGTCTCGAGTCCAGGACTGCCATGACATCGAGTCCCTTTGGCCATGGTCTCTCAGGCCAATGTACGAGCTTCTGCATTATGTATGAATCAGGTATAAATCTCTGTCCCATAAATCGAAATTGAAGGCTTGAAGGAATTCCTATCAATTGCTTAACTATCTTGGGGTGAGGAAGCTTTTCGGCAGCCTCATAAAGAAGATTTAATTTTTCTTTATCAGAAAAGGCTTTTAAAGATACATTTCTTCCATATACTTCCTCTATTAACTCCTGAAAATGATAGACATTTAAATCGTCAGTAGAACCAACATATAAAGTAGTTATTGAATAGACTTTCTCCCACATGTTGATGAGTGGTTCAGTTCTCGTTTCAGAGTTTAGTAGAAGATGAGAGATGAGAAGAGCTTGGAGTATCTGTTGCTCTGTTCGCTTCCCATCGAATTCGAACGGAAATGAGTTCTGCCCAAACCACATCATGGCTAAAAAGAATCTTTCTAATTCCTCACTTCTTGTGTAGTGACCCCTTGGTATATACTGGGTATAGTCATGCTGAAATGGGAAGATACTGGAATTCTCTCTTCCTTGGTGTCTTTCTATCTTCTGAAGTTCGTTTTCTACTAATGGAATACAATCATCTGGCAGTGATAATTCTTCTATTCTTAATAGCTTAGCAGCCACCCCAAAGAAGGAGATATTCTTCAAGCAAGCAGCTTTAAGTTCAGAATCAGTAAGTTCTTCATACTGTTTCTTTGATTCTTCAAGCATAGCCTGCGTAAGAATCCTGATGGAAGGAAGTAATTCCTCAACCTCAATAGTTCTTAGGGTAAAGTCATAGA
>CAZRTU010000128.1:4285-5669 GCA_964603075.1 uncultured bacterium | reverse complement strand
GGCTATCCCGAATTTTCGATAAAAGAGAGCAGCTTTGATGAGGGAAGAGACGTTCTCATCTCCCCTGATATTGCCACCTGTGATAGCTGTCTGGAGGAGTTATGTGACCCATCTGACCGAAGGTTCCATTATCCATTTATAAATTGTACCAATTGTGGTCCGAGATTCACAATAACCTTTGACGTACCATATGACAGACCCAACACAACCATGAGGGAATTTACGATGTGCGAGGATTGCCAGCGTGAATACGGTAATCCAGCAGACCGTAGATTCCATGCCCAGCCTGATGCCTGTCCAGAATGCGGTCCCCATGTTGAGCTGTTTCAGATGACCGGATTTCATCAAAGGGACAGGGGTAGAGATGCTATAAGAGAGGCTGCAAAACTTCTATCTTCGGGCAAGATCCTTGCTGTTAAAGGATTGGGTGGGTTTCACCTTGCCTGTGATGCCACAAACCAGAGTGCTGTGGAGAGATTGCGAATGAGAAAATCGAGATACAAGAAGCCATTTGCTTTGATGGCAGGAAGACTGGATACCATCAAGGGATACTGTGAAGTATCTCCGCGAGAGGAGAAGGTCTTACTCTCACCCAGACGACCCATAGTACTGCTTAGAAAAAAGTTAGATATACCAGGGGTTTCACCAGGTAATAAATACACAGGATTCATGTTACCGTATACACCGCTGCATCACCTGCTTTTCGGTATGCCAGATATCCCTGCTATATTGGTTATGACGAGTGGTAACATATCCGAGGAGCCCATAGAGTACAGGGACGATTATCCCCAAAGCAGGCTGAAGAATATAGCCGACTACTTCTTGACACACAACCGTAAGGTCCATATAAGATGCGATGACTCGGTGATTAGGGTATTTAATAGGGGAGAGATCGTTATCCGAAGGTCAAGAGGATATGTTCCAGAACCTATTGAACTGCCCTTCGGTAATAGAAAAGATATCCTTGCATGTGGCGGGGAGCTAAAGAATACATTTTGCCTTACAAAAGGCAGATATGCCTTCCCGTCCCATTATATAGGCAACCTTGAAAGTTTGGAGGTCCTGCAGGCATACCAGGAGGGAATCGATCATTTTAGGCACATCTTTTCTATAAAACCAGATGTGATAGCCTATGATCACCACCCAGAATACCTGTCTACAAAATACGCCAGAGAACTATTGGCAGGTGACCAGAAACTGAAAGGTATCGCTGTCCAGCATCACCACGCCCATATTGCCTCATGTATGGCAGAAAACGAGATAGGGGATAAGGTCATAGGGATCGCATTTGATGGTCTCGGGTTTGGCTTGGATGGGAATCTATGGGGTGGAGAGTTTATGGTTGCTGACTACAATGAGTTTGATAGACTTGCCCACCTTGAGT
>CAZRTU010000128.1:0-4275 GCA_964603075.1 uncultured bacterium | reverse complement strand
CTATAAGAGAACCCTGGCGTATGGCTGCCTCTTATCTATGGCATATTTATGGGGATGATTTACCTCGTCTTGGTATCGAATTCACTGAAAGCTTAGATATGACGAAGTGGAATGTCTTAAAGAACCTGATAAGGCATAAAATTAATTCTCCTCTGACCTCTGGAATGGGAAGATTATTCGACGCTGTTTCAGCACTTTTAGGTATTTGCAGGGTATCTCATTATGAGGGTCAAGCAGCGATAGAATTGGAGGGAGTTGCAAGAGAGGAGGTATGCCCCTCATACAGGTATGAATACAAAGATGACATAATCAAGGTTGATAGGATCTTTATGGGTATAATCGAAGATTTGAAGGAAAAAAGATCCGCGGCTTTTATTTCATCAAGATTCCACAGCACTATATCAGATATCATTTTTGATGTATGTATTAAGATTAAAGATAAAACTGGTCTTAGCAGAGTCGCCCTTTCTGGTGGAGTTTTCCAGAATATGATTTTAATGAGTAAGGTCTTTTATGGATTGAAAGAGAGGAATTTTGAAGTTTTTATACACAGGAGGGTTCCCACAAACGACGGTGGAATTTCCCTGGGTCAGGCTGTAATTGCAAATTCAAAAATAAAAGAGCAAAGTTAAAAATTCTAATATGATAAATTCTAAGCACGAAGCTCTAAATCCCAAACAAATACCAAGTCCTAGATCCCGATCTTGCCTGTCGTCAGATAGGTGTTCCAAACAGGTTTAGATTTGGGAAATTGTGATTTAGATATTGTTTGAGGTTTAGAAATTAGAGATTAGGATTTTACTTTTTTCATTATGTGTTTGGCAATACCAGCAGAGATAATAAAGATCGAAGGAACGGACGGCATAGCTGAGATAGGCGGTGTTAAGAGAGAGGTAGACCTGCGTATGCTTGAAGATGTGAAGGTAGGTGACTACGTTATAATACATGCGGGTTTTGGTATCCAGAAACTGGATGCGAAGGAGGCTGAAGAGACCCTCGCCATGTTGAGGGAAATCGCCGAATTGAAACCATGAAATATGTAGACGAGTTTTATAATGAGAAGATGTGCAAGACACTCGCCAAGGAGATCGACGATAAATCAAGAGGTAGAGAGGTTGTATTGATGGAGGTTTGTGGAACACACACCATGTCAATATTTCGCAATGGGATAAGGAATCTACTCCCCGAAAATGTGAAGATAATCTCTGGTCCAGGCTGCCCGGTCTGTGTGACTCCCAATCCTATAATCGATAGGGCAATAGCACTCTCACGTTTGGAGAATATATGTATAACAACTTTTGGTGATATGATGAGAGTGCCAGGATCCTCCTCATCCCTCCTTGAGGAAAGAGGAAAAGGCGCTGATATAAAGGTTGTTTATTCCCCTAAAGATGCCCTAACTATATCAGAGCATAACCAGAATAAAAAGGTTGTGTTTCTGGGTATCGGGTTTGAGACCACAGCCCCAACCGTTGCATCGATTCTACTGGATGCTTCAAGCAGGTGTTTGAAAAATTTCTTTATACTTCCTGCAAACAAACTTATTCCACCGGCTATCAAAGCGCTCCTGGATAGTGGTGAAACAAATATCGATGGATTTTTGCTGCCCGGCCATGTCTCGGTTATAATAGGTACGGAGCCTTACAAGTTTATAGCTAATGATTACAGAATTCCCTGTGTAATTGCAGGTTTTGAGCCTGTAGATATTATGTATGCCATTCAGCAGTTAGTTGAAATGATTATCACAGATGGCGCTGAGATCGTGAATTGTTATACAAGGTCAGTTAAAAGGGAGGGAAACAGAATCGCCAAGGAAATGATGAAGGACGTTTTTTTTCTTTGCGATAGTGAGTGGCGGGGATTGGGATTTATTCCTGATAGCGGATTGGAAATTAATGATAAATACCGTGACTTCGACGTGCTCTATAATATAGACGTAGAGGTTGAGGAATCGAAAGAACATCCAGGTTGCCTATGTGGAGAGGTCTTGCGTGGAGTTTCATTACCATCAGATTGCTCGTTATTTGGTGATGTCTGCACTCCTGAGTCCCCTGCTGGACCCTGTATGGTCTCCTCGGAGGGTACCTGCGCAGCTTACTATAAATACGCAGATTACCGCAGATGATTATAGACACAGATTACCGCAGATATTGGGGATATACAATGTTTATATTCGGGGTTAGGAAACCCCTCCTACATATGTTTATTTCTTTGTAGGAGAGACTTCCAAGTCTCGATAGAAATATGAAATAGAAATCCCTGAAAAAGGCAAAAAAGAACTGAGGAAGGGAAGATTTTCTAAAAAAGGAGGATTCTATTTTATTACCACCTACATAAACTAAAAGGAGTAATTTTTATGAGTAGCCGTAACCCAAATCAGTGTATTTCGTTAGCTCACGGAAGTGGTGGAAAATTGACCTATGATCTGATAAAGCAGGTCTTTCTTCCCGAGTTCAGAAACTCTATACTCGAGGCTCTCGATGATTCTGCTGTTTTTGAATTGGGCGGCGCCATCCTGGCATTTACAACCGATACCTATGTGGTCAGTCCACTTGTCTTTCCCGGTGGCGATATAGGTAAACTATCTGTATGTGGTACCATAAATGATCTGGCAGTCGTTGGTGCCAAACCGCTGTATATATCCTGCGGTTTTGTTATTGAGGAAGGGTTCTCCAGGTCTACCCTTAAAAGGATTGCAGATTCAATCGCAGAGACAGCGAGGGAGGGCGGTGTACTGGTCGTAACGGGAGACACGAAGGTTGTGGAGCGTGGGAAAGGTGATGGGGTTTTTATAAACACCTCAGGTATAGGACAGTGCTCTTATCCCTTGCCCCAGGATGTCTGCGTTGGCGATAAGATTATCATAAATGGAACCATCGGTGACCATGAGATTGCGGTTTTGACTGCACGCAGAGAACTCGGTCTCGATCTCGATATCCAGAGCGATTGCGCACCTCTCGGTGACCTTATCTGGCAGGTATTGGGAGTCTCAGCTGGTATAAAATTCATGAGAGACCCGACAAGGGGCGGATTGGCAAGTACTCTAAATGAGATCTGTAATGGTAAAGATTACGGTATTCTCGTAGACGAGAAGAGTATACCTATAAAGGAGGTCGTTAGGGCTGCATGTTCACTTCTGGGGTTTGATCCCCTTTATCTGGCTAACGAGGGAAAGGTTATTGTAATTGTAGAGAAGGAGGAGGCAACCAGGGTCGTCGATGTTATGAGTAAACACCCACTGGGTAGAGACGCGGCTGTAATTGGAGAGATAGTGGATTCACCCTCGGGTAAGGTATCGTTGAAGACCGAGATAGGTGGCAGGAGGATTGTTGATATGCCTACGGGAACTCAGCTTCCAAGAATATGTTAATCATTTTTGGTAGTAGATTAACGGAGGTAAAAAGGTTATGCATGAATGGGCTTTGGCTGAAGCTGTTGTAGATACTACCCTTAAGGTTATACAGAAAGAGGAACTAAAGGGGGTAAGCGAGGTAATTATAAGACTTGGTGAACTACAGCAGATAGATAAAGAAATATTCCAGTTCGCTCTGAATGAGATTATAAAAGAACAATCTCCCATTCTAAAGGAGACGGAGTTCAGATTACTAAAAGAGGATGCACTCATTAGGTGTAAAGTCTGTGGGGTAGAGTGGAAGTACAGTGATGCCATAAAGGCACTCGGTGAAGACGATATAGAGTCTATTCACTTCATTCCCGAGATGTCGCATATATACATGAAGTGCCCCAAATGCGCAAGTCATGACTTTGAGATAGTCAAGGGCAGAGGTGTATGGGTGGAGTCCATAAAAGGTTCGAAATAAATGGATCCGAGAATAAGCGTAATAGATAAGAGATTCGATGATACCAGAAGGATAATTGCCGTTTCTGGTGGGAAAGGTGGTATAGGCAAGAGTTCAACTGCTTCTATCTTGGCTCTGTCTCTTGTAGATGCTGGTAAGAAAGTAGGACTTCTTGACCTTGATTTCTATGGCCCCAGTTGTCACTTTATCCTTGGTGTAGACAGGGCTTATCCCCGTGAAGAGAAGGGAGTAATTCCTCCTTTGGTAAGTGGTATCAGATTCATGTCTGTTGTATACTATGCGAAAGATAATCCACTAATGGCAAGGGGGATAGACATATCAAATTCTATAATAGAGATGCTTGCCATTACCCATTGGGGGGATCTCGATTTTCTCATTATAGATATGCCTCCCGGTATAGGGGATACCACACTTGATGTAATCAGGTTGCTCAAAAAAATTGAATTTTTGGTAG
>CAZRTU010000127.1:0-5688 GCA_964603075.1 uncultured bacterium | reverse complement strand
TGGAAATCTTAACGCCAACGTCTTGCAATCTGCCTAAAAAACATCATGGGGATTAGAAGAAAACTAATGAAATGGTAGCCGCAGGCTTTATGCCTGCGAATGAAGTTGATGTAGGACAAACCCTGCCTAAAAACATAATGGGGAATTTAATAAACAATATTGGTAGATTTCAAAGGATTGTATCAACTGTCTTATTAATCACGAAACTTTGGGATATTCCCAAAATTTGAATAGCTTAAGTTACTTCTATTATGAAAAAGGAGAAAAGATGAAGATAGCGGTATCATCAACAGGTAGTGACATTGATTCACAGGTAGATTCTCGTTTCGGAAGGTGTAGCTATTTTATCATATACGATACCGAAACAGAGAAGATTGAAAGCATCAAAAATGAAGGCTCGGGCGCTATGGGAGGCGCCGGTGTCTTATCTGCGCAGACTATAATAAACAAAGGCATTGATATCCTGATTACGGGGAATGTAGGTCCAAACGCATTTCATACCTTAACTGCGGGTGGTGTAAAAATATACGGAGGCGCTACTGGAACGTTGAAGGAGGCACTAGAGATGTATAATAAGGGAGAATTGAAAGACCTATCCAGCGCCTCAGTGCCCCCACATTTTGGAATGAAATGATGAATGCAGATTGTGTGAGAAGTAGAGAAGGTGTAATGTGGAATGTGTAGATGACGGAAGAGCGTAGGGCGATAGGCAATAGGCGATGAGTGATGGGTGAGAGGGATAGGGCAAGGCTTTAGCCCTGCGATGGAAGGCAGTAGGGACTATAAAAGGCAGAAGATAGCAAATAGATAATAACAAAGCTGATGAGCAAGGAGTTTTTATGAAATTTGCCATATCAACGGACGGAGAGGATGTGTCGGCTCACTTTGGCAGATGTCCATCCTTTACCATTGTCCAACTAGAAAATGGGAAAATCCTGAGCAGAGAGAAGATCGATAACCCGGGACACCACCCTGGATATCTACCGCAGTTTTTCTCTGAAATGGGTGTTAAATGCATAATTGCGGGTGGCGTTGGCAGAAAGGCGGAGTGGTTCTTTAACGAAAAAGGAATGGAAGTGATTGTGGGCGTCACTGGGAGTATTGAAGAGGTGATAGAAAAATTGAGTAAAGGAGAACTCAAAAGCGGAGAGAGTATCTGCAAGCCAGGAAGAGGAAAGGGTTATGGACTTGAGAAGGAAGAACGCGACCATTTTTAATTTACCAGGGATGTTTAGAAATGGTACTACAGATTAAAAGAAAATTCCAAATCCTAATTTCTAAGCCCTAAATAATCTCTAAATTTAAATGTTCCAAATAACAAACCTTTTTAGATGTGAAGGTGTTTGTGTAATACCTTTTTGGGTTTTGGAAATTAGAATTTGTTTAGGATTTAGTGCTTGGGATTTATGATTTTGGTTGGGAGGTGATTTATATGCCAAGAGGTAATGGGAAAGGACCAATAGGTGGAGGTCCGGGTGGTAGAGGTGGCGCTGGAGGGGGTCGTATGGGAGGTAACCGTCCTGGTGCAGGACCAAGTGGTTATTGTGTATGCCCTTCCTGTGGGGCAAAGGTGGCTCATACCAGAGGAGTTCCCTGCTATCAGCAAAAATGTCCGAAATGCGGTTCACAGATGGTTAGAAAGTAGTGGCAAAGAAGTTGTGAAAGAGACCACACCCTGTACCAATACATAAATGCAGGGCAGGGAGGTCGCAGAGTAATATTTAAATATCAAAAATCAAATATAGGAATCAAAAATTAAAAATGCTCTGAATCCTCTGTGCTTCTGTGGTTAGTTCTTTGACGAGAAATAGGAGGGGTATAAATGTTCAGGGTTATCTTTGACCTTGGCGGCGTCACCATAACTACCTATGGAGTAATGCTGGCACTGGCATTTATAGCTGGGATACTGCTGGCAGAACGCAGGGCTAGTAAGTATGCTATCAGAAAGGATCTGGTGAGTGCCCTTTCCTTTCTGATCATGTTCGGTGCCATAGTGGGTTCGCGTTTGTTGTATGTCTTTACCCATCTGGCGGATTTTAGAGGAGAATGCTGGAGGGCACTCTATGTATGGGAAGGCGGACTCACATTTTATGGTGGTTTGATACTCGCATTTATCCTGAGTTTTTTCTGGGCAAGGAGGAAGAGACTCCAATTCAGTAAACTTGGTGATGTATTTGCACCTTCTTTTGCTCTTGGGCTGGGAATAGGGAGGATAGGATGCTTCCTTAACGGATGTTGCTTCGGTAAACCATCGAGCTTTGGTTTGGTCTTTCCCCAAGACTCCCCTTGTGCATGGGAACTGGGTGTCGGCGTTAGGATTCACCCAACCCAGTTATACTCTTCTTTTGCGGGATTCTGTATCTTCTTTATAATACTCCTTATAGAGAAAAAAAAGAAGAGAAGGTTCGGTGGTGAGTTGCTTCTGTGGTTCTTTCTATTATACAGTCTGTGGAGATTCCTCATAGATTTCATAAGATACTACCCACCTTCGACGTACGTTTTGCCAAATATAACAGACAATCAGGTGATCTCGATAGTCGTATTCATTACATCTGTTATAATAATAATAGTACAGAACAGGAGACTTAAAACAGACAAGGTTTGAATGGCAAGGTTTGAATAATTGACCCTCTACAATGAACTCATAGGATTTTAGTTATATGATTATTGCAGTTGCAAGTGGTAAAGGTGGAACAGGTAAGACATCGGTGGCGACGAGTCTTGCACTCTATCTTACTGGACGTAATATCCCGACGATTTTTTTAGATTGTGATGTAGAGGAACCCAATTCCTCACTAATTCTAAAGCCGCATATAGAGAGAGTTGAGAAGGTAGGAATACCTGTTCCTGTTATAGATTTTGGAAAGTGTACCTACTGTGGTAGATGTGCAGAGGTGTGCGCATACAACGCGATTGCGGTCACAAAAGATAACGTTCTGGTCTTTCCTGAATTGTGTCATGGTTGTGGAGGATGCTCTCTCCTGTGTCCTGAGGGCGCGATATCTGAGAAAGAGAGAGAGATAGGTGTGATTGAGAGAGGTATTGCTGACAAGATCAAATTCGTCCAGGGAAGATTGAACATTGGTGAACCACTATCAGTTCCAATAATACGAGAGGTCAAGGCTAAGGGATTAGAGTTTGACAGGCAGATTAATAAAGGATTTGTTATTATCGATTCACCACCCGGGGCATCGTGTCCAGTCATCGAGTCGGTAAAGGGAAGTGATTTCGTAATTCTGGTGACCGAGCCCACTCCCTTCGGCTTACACGACCTAAAAATAGCAGTCGAGACTGTAGAGAAGCTTTCTATTCCCTTTGGGGTAGTTATAAATAAGGATTGCACAGGTGATGACAGTGTGAATTCATACTGTGCCGAAAGGAAGATAGAGGTGCTTATGCGGATACCTTTCAGAAGAGAGATTGCAGAACTTTATTCGAAAGGTATTACTATGATCGAGGCAGAAGTTCGAGTGGAAGGAATGTTTGAGGATTTACTTAGCAGGATAAAGGTTCTCGCTCCATCAGGTCCTGTTAAGAAGATATTATCTTTTTAGATGAAACAGTTATGTATCATAAGTGGTAAAGGTGGGACAGGAAAGACGGTGATGTCTGCAGCATTTATTGCTTTATCAGGAAGATGTGTGGCTGCTGATTGTGATGTCGATGCGGCTGATCTCCACCTTTTACTTCATCCAGAGATTAAAGAGAAAAAGCAATTCAAGGGACTTAAGGAGGCGAGGATAGATAACGATAGATGCACCGGGTGTGGACTCTGCTATGAGGTCTGTAGATATAATGCGGTGGAAAAAGCAGATAAGTACAAAATAGACCCCCTGTCCTGTGAAGGGTGCAGGGTCTGTTATTACACATGCCCATTTGATGCAATCAATATGGAGGATAGAATCTGTGGAGAGTGGTATGTATCAGATACCAAATACGGACCGATGGTTCACGCCAAATTAGGAATTGCGCAGGAAAACTCCGGCAAGTTGGTTACCCACGTAAAAGAAAGAGCAAACTCGATAGCCAAAGATGGAGAGTATGATATCGTTATAATAGACGGACCACCCGGTATCGGGTGCCCTGTCATATCATCTCTGGCAGGTGTCGATATGGCTCTGGTGGTTACAGAGCCCACGCTTTCTGCTGTTCACGATATGAAAAGGGTTATAGACGTAGCCAGGCACTTTAACATCGATACGGCATGTGTGATAAATAAATATGATATAAATTGTGAGAATTCGAGGCAGATCGGAGATTGGTGTTTGAAGAATAAGGTGCCCCTTTTGGGTAGTATACCCTTTGATAAATCGGTTACCGAATCGGTGATCGAGGGAATACCCATTGTTGAGTATGCAGATAATGATGTATCCAGAGAAATAAATATGATTTGGAAAAGGATATCAGTAAAGTAGAGGTGATTGAATATGGATAGACCTAAGATACAAAAAAAGGTCGTGATATTTAGCACCCCTGCATGTCCATGGTGTGGCAGGGTGAAGTCTTATCTAAGGCAAAAGGGTGTAAGGTTTAAGGATATCGATGTATCGAAAGACAAATATGCGGCAAGGGATATGGTCAGAAGAACCGGGCAGATGGGCGTGCCCGTTCTTTTGATTGGTTCACGTCCCATTGTTGGATTCAACAAGCCCTTAATTGATCGTTTATTAGGACTCAAATAGAAAGGAGAAGGATATGGTCGAAGAAAAGGCGAAACCTCTAAATGACTCCTCCTTTGAACAGGAGGTTTTGAAGTCAGAGATTCCCGTTTTGGTTGACTTCTGGGCACCCTGGTGTATGCCCTGTAGGATTGTTAGTCCCATTGTGGAAGAGCTTGCCGATGAATATGAAGGAAAGGTTAAGTTCTTTGAGCTGAATGTAGATAGCGATGGTCCCAAAACCGCCAGGCTATACGGGATAACGGGTATTCCAACCCTTATTATCTTTAAGAATGGAGAGATAGCGGACACGATAATTGGGGTAATTCCAAAGCAAGATATCGCAGCAAGGTTGGATAGGGTATTAGGTGCTTTGTAGACGAAAGCCTACTCAATGACTCCTTTCTAAAGAAGGAGAGATTGTGTGAAGATATATTGCATTACAGTATAAAAGTAAAGAAGATGCATAGACCTCTTTAATAAAATATAACATGGCAAGAAGTGAACCATTTGAAAAGTATGCATTACAATACGATGCTTGGTTTGAGAGGAACAAATTCGTTTACCAATCAGAGCTTTTGGCAATAAGGAAACAACTACCAGGAAATAGTAATGGTGTTGAAATTGGTGTGGGAAGCGGTCGATTCGCGGCACCATTAGGCATTAAAATTGGGATCGAGCCCTCAAAGAAAATGAGAGAAATTGCTAAAAAACGGGGCATTGATGTCATTGATGGTATAGCTGAAAATCTTCCTTTTGATGACTTACAATTTAAATTTGCATTAATGGTTACCACGATTTGCTTTGTAGATGACGTGGAACTTACATTTAGAGAGGCATATCGGGTGTTAAGACCCAGGGGGTATTTAATAATAGGGTTTATAGACAAAAGCAGCCCGATTGGGGAATTGTATCGGCAGTATAACGAAGACAGTACTTTTTATAAAATAGCCACATTCTATACAGTCGAAGAGGTTATCCGTTACTTGAAAAAAGTAGATTTCAAAAATTATAGTTTCACTCAAACGAT
>CAZRTU010000126.1:0-5796 GCA_964603075.1 uncultured bacterium | reverse complement strand
TTACCTTATCGAACCCAATGCTGCCTCGAGCATTGAGAGTGTTTGTCTTACCTTGAATCCGAGGTGTTCGATTGCCCCGGATGGACACGCACAAGCACAGCTTCCACAACCCTTACAAAGTGCCTCATTCACATGAGAAACTACTCTTCCCTCCTTTACAATGAGTTCTGGGGCATTGTAAGAGCAAACAGATACACATATCCCACATCCCGCGCAAATATCCTCATTCACCGAGGAGATAGTAGCCTCCGCTTCATACTTATCCTTCGAGATGATAGTGCACGCCCTACCAGCAGCAGCTTTGGCCTGGGAGACAGTCTCACCAATGGTCTTGGGTGAATGAGCCAGACCTGCCAAGAAAACACCCTCTGTAGCAAAATCGACAGGTCTTAACTTAACATGTGCCTCCAGGAAGAAATTATCTTCATTCAGGGGAACCTTCAACATCTGCGATATGTTAACTGCATCATCTCGAGGAACTATCGCGGGAGCGAGCACCACGAGGTTGGGATTTATTACAAGTTGACTACCCAGGATTGGGTCTTTTACCTCTACTTCCAAACCCTTTTCATTTTTACGAACTACTGGTTTTTCTTCCTTTTCGTATCTAATAAATATCACTCCGGCGTCTCGCGCCCTCTGATAGTATTCTTCAAAAAATCCGTACGTCCTCATATCTCTATACAAAATGTAGATGTTGGTTTTTGGATTAAGTTTTCTTAATCTTAATGCATTCTTGACTGCCTCTTGGCAACATACTCGTGAACAATAAGGGTGTTCATCATCCCTTGAGCCGACGCATTGAATCATAACCACGGATTTCACTTTTTGAATCTTTGGCACAGGCTTTCTGCCTTTCACCTTTAAAATATTCTCAGCATCTACGAGCTCTTTTTCGAGCTCAAGTTGGGTTATGATTCTCTCATCTACTCCATATAAATATTCTTTCGGTCTCGATTCGCGAGCACCCGTTGCTACTACCACAATACCATGCTCAATCTCCTTTTGCGATCCACCATTCTCTTTTGCGATCGTCGTTTTATAGTTACCTATGTATCCCTCAATATCCTCAACATTCGCACCTTTATATACCTTGATTCGCGGGTTTTTCTCTACCCTTTCAATTAGTGAATTCAAGTACTCTTGGACATCCTCTTCCTCTATTGTATAGTAAAGATCCCGAAGATTCCCGCCGAGCTCTTTTTCCCTCTCGACAATCACAACCTCGAACCCTTGTTCTGCAATAGAAAATGCCGACACCATTCCAGCAAGCCCTCCACCAATGACTAATCCTCTCTGGATAACATTAAGTTCTACAGTGCGTAAGGGCTCCAACAGTCGTGACTTACCAACAGCCATCTGAACAAGATACTTCGCTTTCTCTGTAGCCCTGTCTGGTTCATACTTGTGCACCCAGCTGCATTGATCTCTGATATTCACCATCTCAAAGAGGCGAGGATTTAATCCCGACTCCCTTAAGGTCTCTTGGAAGAGCGGTTCGTGTGTCCTGGGTGTGCATGATGCCACGATCACCCTGTTGAGTTGATGTTCATGTATCGCCTCCTTTATCTTCTCCTGTGTATCCTGAGAACAGGTAAACAGGTTTTCCTCTGCATACGCCACATTGGGTAGGGTTTTGACAAACTCAACGACTGCCGGAACATCTACCACGCTTCCGATATTAATACCACAGTGGCACACGAATACGCCGACTCTGGGTGGCTCCCCGCTAACATCACGCTCAGGGGGGTATGTCTTGGGAGTAATTTCAGTTCCGCGAACTTCAGGGAGTATGCTACCTGCCGCTGCCACCGCCCCAGATGCCTGCATTACAGTTTCGGGTATGTCCTTTGGGCTTGAAGCAGGACCACATACGAAAATACCCTGTCGGCTCGTTTGGACAGGTAAGAAAGATGAGGTCTTGAAGAATTTATGCTCGTTTAGCCTTACACCCAGCTTATCAGCGAGGTCGGCTGTGAAATCGTCGGGTTCAAAACCAACCGAAAGTACAACCATATCAAACTCCTCGGCAAGTTGTCTATTGCCGTCTTCCTTAGCGTAATATACCATTAGATTACCTGTTTCCCTGATTTCCAGAACCTTCCCCACTCGCGCCCGAACGAACCGCACGCCATACTCATCCTTTGCCCTGTTGTAATAGGCGTCGAAATCCTTGCCGTATGCGCGAATGTCCATGTAGAATATGGTCGGCTCAATCTCCTTAACGTGTTCTTTCGCTATTACTGCCTCCTTGATGGCGTACATGCAGCAGACGGATGAGCAATACTTTTTACGTTCAAGTTCATCCCTGCTGCCCACGCACTGTATCCATGCGACTCGCTTTGGGGCTTTACCATCGGAAGGACGCTGGACATGCCCTGTGAAAGGACCGGAGGCGGCGAGAATGCGCTCGAACTGTATGCTGGTTACAACACTCTTGTAGTGACCATAGCCGAATTCATACTTTTCCGATGGGTTAAATTTCTTTGCACCCGTCGCCAGAATAACTGCCCCAACATTTATATCAACATATTCGCCGACCATGGAGTGGATAACTGCATCTGCCTCGCAGACCCTCTCGCACTCAAGGCATTCGGAGCATAGACCGCATTCCAGACACCTGGTCGCTTCCGCAATTGCCTGCTCTTCGGTGAAGCCGAGCTCAAACTCCCGAAAACTCTCAATGCGTTCTTTCGCAGCAATAATGGGCATGACTGCCCTCGGTTTCTCCTCCACGTATTTCGGTAAATCCTTCAGGGGTAATTCATCGATAGACTCTTCCCTTCCAGCGCGTATATCTTTTCCCTCCAGATATCTGCTGATGGATATCGCTGCTTCATTACCATGGTGCACTGCCTCCACGATAGACGCTGGTCCCGTGACGATATCGCCGCCAGCGAAAAAGCCCTCGACTCCCGTTTCCAGAGTAACAGGGTCTGCCTCGATGATGCCATGGTTCGACTTCAACATTTCAAAACCCTCAAGACAGGAGCGTTGCCCGATAGCAATTATAACGGTATCCGTGGCAATGGTTTCGGTCTTTTCACTATCGTCAAATACCGGTGCAAAACTACCGTCGTCCTTATAGACCGAAGTACAACGCACGGTTTTTAAGCCGGTTACGCGACCTTTTTCCGTAATAATTTCCTTGGGCCCCAGGCGGTCATGGATAACGATGTTCTCCTCCTCTGCCTCTTCAATCTCCCACACGTGTGCGGGCATTCGATCCCTATACTCGATGTCGCGTGTCTCCAGACACATAAGGTGAACCTCTTTGGCGCCCAGTCTGATTGCGCTTCTCGCACAGTCCATCGCAACATTCCCTCCGCCTACAACCCCAACCCTCTCGCCAAAGTTTAGAACCTCTCCGTCTGTCTTCACTTTGCGCAGGAAATCCAAACCCAGCAAAACGCCGTTTGATTCATCGAATTCATCGAAGAGGCGTGTCGGGGCCTGGAAACCGATCGCAATGTATACAGCGTCGTGCCTTTTCTTTAACTCTTCCAGAGTTATATCCTTACCAACCTTCGTGCTGGATTTTACCTCGATACCCGAGGCGAGAATTCTCTCTATATCCTGCATCGCTATTTCTTTTGGGATGCGATATTCAGGAAGACAATACGTGAGCATCCCACCTGGTGTATCTGCCTCATCATAAACTGTCACATTATAACCCATATCACGCAGCCGCATGGCACAGGTAAGGCCTGATGGACCTGCTCCCACAATACCAACGGTCTCATCATTGGTTACCTCGACGGGTTCGGGTATTGGATGCTCTTCTCCATATACACGGTCAGCGATAAATCTCTTAAGGGAAGCTACGGCAATGGGCTCGTCGTATTCACCCCGCCTGCAATTGTTCTCGCAAGGATGATGGCAAACCCTACCGCATATGGAGACGAAAGGATTATCCCGCCTTACAAGCTCATATGCCTCATAATATTTCTTTTCACGAATGAGTGCCACATAACCCTGAACGTGCACTCCTGCAGGACAAGCCACCTGACAGGGTGGTCTGCGTTTCTTGTCAATGGCAAAGGCATTCGGATATGCCTGGGGGAAAAGCCTGAAAGCCGCTTTGCGATCAACAATACCCTCCTCAAATTCCGATGCCACATTGACCGGGCAAGCCTTTTCGCATTCACCGCAACCGGTGCATTTGTCAAGATCTACATAGCGAGGTTTCTTGAAGATTTTTACCTGGAAATTACCCACTTCGCCGGTCAGTCCAATAAGCTCGGCACAGGAGAGGAGTTCGATATTGTGATGCCTTCCACAATCGACCAGTTTCGGGGACATTATGCACATCGCACAGTCGTTGGTGGGGAAAGTTTTGTCCAACTGCGCCATGGTCCCGCCGATAGCGGGTGAATTCTCAAGCAAATATACCTTGAACCCCGAATTTGCGAGGTCCAGCGATGTCTGGATGCCAGCTATACCACCACCGACCACCAAGACTGCACCTACTTTATCTTTCTCCATAATTGTATAACCCTGGCTTCCGGCTCCCGTTGCCGGTATAACCATCAACACTTTCTGTACACTCAAAGCTATTTCTCTTTGAGTAGCTTACGTATATGTTCCACCAGCTCCATGGCTTCGACTGGTTTGTCTAAAAAATCATCAACAGGTAACCAATCGGGTTCACCAGCTGCACTGCCGAAGTCAAACGGGTATTTCTTGTCAACTGCGGTAAGCATCAGAATCGGTACCTTTTTGGTCCTTTCATCGGTTTTCAGCCTTCGACAAACATCAAATCCCGAATCCAGCCGCGCCATCATAACATCCAAAACAATGAGGTCTGGCAACTCTTTTTTTAACTCTTCGAAGCACTCCTCGGGGTTTAATGCCTTTTTCGTTATGTACCCAAAACCTTCGAGGACGGTTGCCGTTGCATCGAGAAAGCTGGGATCGTCGTCTACCAGCAATATCGACTTCTGTTCAGCCATTTTGATCCCCCCTTTTTTTAGAATCATATACAACCTCAAGCTTGGGAATGCTCAGGGTAAAAGTGGCGAATTTTTTGAGTTTCTTATCACCTGGATCAATGACGTATCTATCCGGATCTTCTCTGATCATGTCGTAGGTTATGTACTCGCCATTGATTATGTATCCAGCCTCTGCTTTGATACTTCCTTTGTGGAGATTGGCTATCTTTCTAACCAGATATAGCCCGAGGCCGGTTCCGCCGATGCCAAGCGGATCGAATCGAGCGAATTCATCGAAGACATTCTCAAGCTTGTCTTCCGGAATGCCAATTCCCTCGTTCGTTATGGTAAATTTGAAGCCATCTCCCAATTTTATTAGCGATGAGTGAATCGCCGTATTTGCGTTACCGTATTTTATTGCATTGTTGATCAGGTTATTGAAAGACACACGTATAAGGCGTTCGTCGCATATCGCCTCGATTTCGTCATATCGGTCGTAAATGAATGCCATATCCTTCAATTTCAGCGAAGGCTCGAGTCTTCTGATAACCTTAGTCATAACATCCTTGCCAAGATTTACCTTCGTGGGACTAAAGCCGAGCTGCCCGCTCTTAGCCTTTGAAGAGGCGAGGTAGTTCCTTACCATATCCTGCATAAGCTTCAGGCTGCTAAGTGCCCCTAGTAGCATCCTTTTTTGTTTATCATCATCGAGTCTTTCCGCTACCTCAGGATCTGCGAGAGCACTAATGTTCATAACAATAGTTCCAAGTGTACCACTGAGTTCATGACTTACGAAACCGATCACCCAGGTCAGGTGGCGATTCAATCTCACACATTCGGCGCACAATTCTTCCTTATCCACATC
>CAZRTU010000125.1:0-5815 GCA_964603075.1 uncultured bacterium | reverse complement strand
GAGTAAACTGTTCGATTAGTGTGTAAGGGGTTTCAGCATGTCGGAGTGCGCACTTCTTGTGTGTATGCCGAGATACACTTATTACTATGATCATATAAAGCATCCTGGTAACGCATTGGATAGAAGGTCTGTAGTCTTAGGGGTGATGGAGGAGACGGGTGTTGCAGATAAGGTAGATATAATGCGAGCGAGAAATTCTCCCCTGGGTATTGATGTATTGGGGCAGAGATACTCAAAAATCGGGCCATATCTTGTGGAGGAGATAAGAAAACAGATAGGTGAGAGATATGGAAGCGAGATGTTTTATCATGGTGGAGCATCAGTCTATACCTGTATTGACAAGAACATACAGCAGATAGCTGATGAGGTTGTGGTTCCCGAATTGGAAAAGATCAAAGAGATCTATGAGATCGAACCGGATACCGCAAATCCCCTTCAGGTTGCGCTATTTGCGATGGATCCACATACTGGTAAGGTGAAGGCAATGGTGGGGGGAAGAGACTTCAGAGAATCCCAGTTTAACCGTGCTGTTCAGGCATACAGACAGCCAGGTTCTGCCTTCAAACCATTTGTATACACCACGGCAATAGATAAGGGTTATCCACCCACTTACAGACTTCTGGATCAACCCATAGTCATAGAGGTGCAAGATACAATATATAGCCCTTCTAATTATGACAGCACGTTCCGCGGTGAGATAACACTGAGAGATGCACTTGCATTTTCAAGAAACTTAGCCACTGTTAGGCTTATTCTTGATGTTGGCCCCCAGGATGTTGTCAAGTATGCGAAAAAGATGGGGATAGAAACGAGTCTGCTACCCGTTATCTCGCTCGCTCTCGGATCAAACTCGGTCACATTACAAGAGATGGTTACTGCCTATGCGACTATTGCAAATGGTGGTTACAGGGTAAAGCCATACATAATAGAGAGTATTGTGGATCAGGATGGTGTGATTTTATACGAAGCAAGCCCTTACAAGGAGAGGGTTTTGAAAGAGGAAACAGCTTATCTCATGATCTCGATACTTGAGAGTGCAGCGGATTACGGCACGGGAGCAGGTATGAGAAGGAGGGGATTTTTGAGGCCGGCTGCCGGCAAGACCGGAACAACCAACGAGTGGCGTGATACCTGGTTTATAGGATTTACACCCGAGCTCATCTGTGGTGTATGGGTGGGGCGTGACCTTCCTGATACGACCACTAAGAAAGGAACAGGTGCTGCACTCGCCTTACCGATATGGACGGCGTTTATGAAAGAGGTTTACTCTGACAAGCCAGTTAGTAACTTTACAATGCCATCTGGGGTGATAAGACTTGAAGTCTGCATGGAGTCTGGATTACTTCCCGCAGAGGGATGTAAGGAGTTGGTAGAGGAGGTGTTTATAAAAGGTACTGAACCCAAGAGGATTTGTGATATTCATTCACAAGATAAGGATATCGATTTCCGCAGGCTGGATGCCGAGACGAGGGAGGAGAGGTTTTGATACTATATGGAGAGCGAAAGATCCTCCTTATCTCTCCCAAACGCATTCCTTCCGCATCTGAGCCTGTCTCCGACCATAAAGGCAGGCTTAAGTTTTTTAATAATTTGACCATCCTCTGCTTTATATTCTACCTCAAGGTTCTCTTTTGATACTCCCCACAGGTAGGGAAATATTCCGGAAGCCTTCAGTGCACACAACACATAATCCTCGGTACGCTTCATTGTTTCCTGTATTGTTTTGGTCTTCCAGGATGTCGGGGGTCTTATGCCGGGAGTAAGGGCAAATAGTAATCCTGTGTCGAGTGATTTCGCATCGGATGATGAAGAGAAGGGCTTTACCTCTATAAGACTGCTTCTGAAGACATCTGTTCCAGAATCTCTCATTTTCTGGGTTGCACCCGCCTGCCAACCCGGGCACAGGGGAACTCCATTTTTATCTGTTATGCTCAGGTCAGCCGGATGGGTATCGTCTATAAGAGGGGTCTTATCCACAAGCAGGCTGTATATAATCGGGAAATTATAGCCTCTGAGTGAAATCATATCCGGTAGCAGGGTAGCTTTTTTTATTCTGTTGAGTAGAGCACTGTCAAAGTCTGCTCTTATATCGAATCTAGCCTCATGAGAAGGAGGATACTCTGGATCCCTAAAAAGGCTTGTATCTCTTATAGGATTTTTGGAGTAAGGGTCATAGTTCTGTCTATACCAGGTATTGAAGTCGAGTTCCACGATAGGGAGGCGGAACCTATCTGCCACCTCTCTCGCCCTGCTTTTTCTCTTATTTGTGAGTATAAGTGTGTACCTCACAGGAGACCATCCCAGCTCCTTTTTGATCAATTCCGCACAGTATAACTCAAACCTTCCAGTAGAGAAACTGCCCGAACCAAAGATAGCACAACTTAGAGGAGCATCACTGTAATCGTGAAGCGGGAGGAATTTATCTCCCCAAATTTCGTCCATCCTATTCCTCAGCTCATTGAGGTTGTATTTACTCCATAGGTTTAGGGCAGCCTTGATGATCCTCTCGGTGCGTGATTTTGAGGTAGCCTGTATGTTCATATTTGAATTATAACATAAAAAGTGCAAAAATTCAAGGGAAAAAGTTACACCCTGTTCAGGCAGGAAAATTAAAGTTCTAAAAGTTTGAAACTGTATAAAACCCAGACTTCCTTCATTGTGCTTGACAAACAATGAATTTTATGTTATAATTACCACTGGAAATGACGAGTGTCGACAGATAGAGTACCCAGAAGAGATGTAGAAAAGATGGAAAAAAGGTTAGTAGGGAGTGGAAAATTGACTGTTGTTAGCCGATAATATATATAGCCGTTTGTGCGTTTATTGGAGAGGTCTTTATGCAAAATCTAATCAAAAGGATATTTGGAACTGCCAACGAAAGGTCGATAGCGAAACTCAAACCCATAGTTGAGGAGATAAACAGGCATTACGAAGAACTGCATTCCCTAACAGATGAGGAGCTGCGGGGTAAGACTGAGGAGTTCAGGGTGCTGGTTAGGAATAGGCTCGCTCCTATTGAGGCTAAGATAAGCGAGCTTGAGGATGAGAGAGATAAATCCGATATGGAGACCCGAGAAAAACTATCCATTGAGATCGATGGGTTGCGAGATGTACTAAACAGAGAGGAGCAAGTAGTATTGGACGAGCTTCTTCCTGAGGCATATGCGGTGGTTAAGGAAGTCTGCCGCAGGCTCATAGGAAGAAAATGGATGGTTACTGGTCATGAATACACCTGGGACATGATACCTTTTGATGTCCAGCTGATTGGTGCTATAGTCTTGCATGAGGGTAAGATTGCCGAGATGGCGACTGGAGAAGGAAAGACACTTGTCGCCACCATGCCGCTATATCTGAACTCACTCTCTGGTAAGGGCGCTCATTTGATTACAGTCAACGACTACCTGGCGAGAAGGGATGCGGATTGGATGGGTGGTGTTTACGATTTCCTTGGTGTCTCGTGCGGTTGCATTCAATCGGGGATGAGTCCTGAGGAGAGGAAGGAGCAGTACAGTAAAGATATAACGTATGGAACGAATAACGAGTTTGGCTTCGATTATCTCAGGGACAACATGACATGGAGGAGAGAGGACATAGTGCAGCGTGCTCACCACTATGCAATAGCTGACGAGGTCGATTCGGTACTTATTGATGAGGCAAGAACACCACTAATAATATCTGGTCCTGTAGAGGTGTCCGTAAACAAGGAGTATGCGGCACAGAATCCGAGGGCACTGAGGGTTAATCAGAAGCAAAGAACACTCACCAACGAACTTGCTGCGAAGGCAAGAAGACTACTTGACGAGGGAAAGGATAAGGAGGCTGGGGTGCTACTCCTCGCAATCCAGAGAGGTGCTCCTAAACACCGTCAGTTGAGAAAGCTTGTTGAGGACGAGCCAAGGGTCAAGAGATTGATAGACCAGACAGAGGCAGAATATATGAGAGATAAGAAACTGCATGAGATCGATGAGATGATTTATTATTCTATAGATGAGCGAGCTCATACAGTAAATATATCAGAGAAGGGAAGAAATGTTATTGCACCTGTTGAGGATGACTTTTTTACGCCACCCGACCTCTCGCAGGAACTTCCCAAAATCGACAGTAACGAATCTCTTTCACCAAGAGAGAAGATAGTAGAAAGGCAGGCTGTAGAGAGAGAATATGCAGAGAAATCCCAGAGAATCCATGTGATTCAACAACTTTTGAGGGCATATGAATTATTTGAGAGAGATGTCGAGTACGTTGTACAAGATGGAAAGGTGATAATAGTCGATGAATTCACGGGCAGGCTGATGCCCGGACGCAGGTATTCCGATGGTCTGCATCAGGCGATAGAGGCAAAGGAGAAGGTAAGGGTAGAGGCAGAGACCCAGACGCTGGCTACCATTACGATCCAGAATTATTTCAGGATGTACGACAAACTCGCTGGCATGACAGGTACTGCGGCAACAGAGGCAACCGAGTTTTATGATATCTATGGTCTCGAGGTGATGTCCATCCCCACTAACAAGCCTGTTAGAAGGGTTGATTACCATGATGTCATCTATAAGACAAAAAGGGAGAAATACAATGCCCTCATAGATGAGATACTAAAACTTCACAAGGCAGGAAGACCCGTCTTGGTGGGCACTGTGTCTGTAGATGTGTCAGAGACGATATCGAGGATGCTTCGTATGAAAGGGATTCTCCATCAGGTTCTAAATGCAAAATATCACCAGAAAGAGGCGGAGATAATCGCAAACGCGGGAGAAGCAGGCAAAGTGACGATATCAACTAATATGGCAGGCAGGGGAACGGACATAAAACTCGGTCTTGGAGTAGTTAAGTGTAAAGATTGTTGTATAAAGTGCGAAGAGGATGGAACCTGTGGAGAATGTGGGAACGGCGAGAACAGACAGGAATGCCTGACAGAACCCCCGTGTGGTCTCCATGTTATTGCTACTGAGAGGCACGAGGCGAGGAGGATAGACAACCAGCTGAGGGGCAGGTGCGCAAGACAGGGTGATCCTGGTTCCTCGAGATTTTACCTTTCTCTGGAGGATAATCTTATGAGACTCTTTGGGTCAGATAGGATTGCCGGTGTGATGGAGAGATTCGGGGGGAAAGAGGGTGAGCCCATCCAGCACAATCTTATTACCCGTGCCATCGAGGGAGCACAGAAAAGAATAGAGAGGATAAATTTTGATATAAGGAAGAGACTGCTTGAATACGATGATGTCATGAATCGCCAGAGAGAGGTTATATATTCTATGAGACGTGAGATTCTGATGGGTAGGGACGTGAAGGCAAGGGTCAATGAGGCGATCGGGAGGGCACTCGATGAGATTATCGATAGATATATAACTGATTCTAATGTTGATGGAGAGGCACTTGCTGGCATAAGGCAGGAGGTGAGAGACCTCTACCTTTTAGATGCTCAGATTGCTGGAGATAATATGACTTCCGAGGTGTTGCATGATAGGCTAAGAGAGGCAGTTTTTGGATTGTATGGCCGAAGAAAACAGGAATTGGGTGAGGACGCCATGAGGGATCTCGAGAGACAGGTTATGCTCCAGGTCGTTGACAGAAGATGGAGAGAGCACCTGTACGAGCTCGATGCATTGAAAGAGGGCGTCTCTTTAAGGGGATATGCCCAGAGGGACCCCCTGGTTGAATACAAGAGGGAATCCTTCACACTGTTCGAAGAGGTACTCGAGGGTATAGATAGAGATGTTGTCAGATATTTGTACGGGCTGAGGCTGGTTAAACGCGAGGAGGCAGAAGAGACAAAGCAGACCAGGGCATATAAACCCGGGGTTACTGCCATTCCACAGAA
>CAZRTU010000124.1:0-5818 GCA_964603075.1 uncultured bacterium | reverse complement strand
GTTTATTATATGAGGATGGGGAATTTGTCGAGGTTTTACCTGGAGATACACTGAAGATGGTGTTCGGATATAGGATAAAAATACCGAGATGGGAAAGAAGTTTTGTATTTCTTTCAAATGGATATTACACTACCGAGAAGGCAGGGGGAGGGGGTAGTCAGACTGTTGCTGGGAATCAGCCAATTATATATTCCATATCAACTTATCCAAACCCAGCGAAGAATGACATGAGAATAAAATTTGGGCTTCCAAAAGAAGAGAGAGTCTCTCTCAAAATCTATGATGTATCTGGCAGACAGATAAAGGTCTTAATCAATGATAACCTCAAAGCAGGTTACCACATTGTAAGATTAGATGATATTGATCTGCCATCAGGAATATACTTTGCTAGGCTCGTAACCGATGACTATAGAGAGACCAAAAAACTAATAGTGATGAGATAGTGGGTTGATCAGATATATGTGTTGTATAAGGGGGCGTTTATTACAACGCCCCTTTTATTTTATATCTTCTTATTTTATTATTGGGCACTGCACATTTTCATATAAAATCTATTTATCCTATAGGTCTTTTGACAGACCTGGATGCAGAAGTCATTTATTCCTAAAGACCTTGAATAATTAGAGCCTAGCATCTAAATGATAAAAGACGAATAAAAGCAAATTAACCCATGCAACCCTTGAATTCCTTAGAAATTAACAATAAATTTACATTAAGATATGATAAAGAACTCTTTTAATAAGAGTGAGTCTGATAACCCACTATACCATTAACGCTACATATGAAAAGTACAAGATTTATCCCAGGATTTATAAAAAAATTAATTTTTTACTTGACAAAATCAAAAAATTCTATTATATTATAAAAAAGAGTGAAACCGCTTTCATAAATTGCTGTTCGAGCTGCAATTTTTCTATGAAACCGTTTGCATAAATTATGGCTGGGACAATAAGAGAGGTTGCAAGGAGGGCCGGGGTGTCTGCTGCTACTGTTTCTCGGGTGATCAACGCGAATCCGAGGGTGAGTGAGGATACGCGAGAGAAGGTCTACTCGGCTATAAGAAGACTGGGATATGTGCCCAATGCTATGGCGAGGGGGCTGCCCTTAGGGAAGACTCATACAATTGGACTTATCGTCCCGGAGATAGCCGATGGCTTCTTTTCACAGCTTATAAGGGGTGCCGATGAGGCGGCTGTAAAATCAGGTTTTCACCTACTTGTTTCCACCTTTCACAGCCACAGAAATGATGAGGAGGTATCCTTCAGGCTTATGAGTGAGGGTAGGGTAGATGGCTTAGTGCTAATGGATCCGACATTGAGTGAAGACTTCCTTACTGAATCCCATCGAAGTAGATTCCCTATCGTTGTATTGTGCAAAAAGGTCAAGTATACCAACTGTAGGTACATAGTTATCGACGATGTCAAGGGTGCATATCAGGCAGTGGTCCATCTAATAAGACATGGATATAAGAGGATAGCTACTATTCGGGGACCCGAGGACAATTATGATGCCTCTCAGAGACTCACCGGATACAAGACCGCACTTAAGGATTACAACATTCCACTCAAAGACGAGTACATTGTCGATGGCAACTTCCGATGGGAGGGTGGTGAGAGCGCCATGCACACACTGCTTGACCTTTCAGATCCTCCTGATGCTGTGTTTGCTGCCAATGATTCAATGGCTATAGGTGCGATGGAGGTCGTCAAAAAGAGGGGACTTAGTGTACCCCAGGACGTAGCAATAATAGGATTTGATGATATTGAGCTTGCGAGGCTGGTTACACCGCCTCTTACCACCGTTCATCTTCCGGTGTATGAACTGGGTGCCATGGCTATAAATATGCTCATCGGGATGTTAAAGAAGGAAGATTTAAGTCTAAGGAATACGCTGAACACCGGGCTCGTAGTCAGGAAGTCCTGTGGCTGTCAATAATGGCGGGTTCTCCCTGAGAACCTTTTTAGTGATTCGTTATTATCTTATGGACCTCTTAACCAAGCCTTGAAGAAAGGAGGTGAAAGGAATGAGGAATATATGGCTCCTTGGGAGCATCAGCCTGCTCCTGGCTGCCGGGATAGCTGCAGGTGAGGGGCACATGGACCCCCAATCTCTGCTGGTAATGAGCAGAGACCCGGCGGAGGGTCTGACCGTAGATGGTAGGCTGGATCTCGATAATGTCCACTGGAACAGGCACTTCTTCTTTTTGGGTTTTGGAGCGGATTATACACCCATAGATAACTCTTTTGGCGTCACGGATTGGCAGTATCCCGAGAACTGGATAGTACCTGATGCGAACAGCACTGCAAATGACGGGTATACCGACTCATCCCTGGCGATCGTCAAATTCCTCCATCATGGTACAGACCTGTATATTGCCCTTCAATCTGATGATGAATCGGTATGTAAACGTTTCCCTGGCTGGGAAGGCGACGGGCTCTTCATGAAGGTAAAGATGAAGGGTACTGGTGCTACCGTTGAATACAAACTGTTCTATGTAAACGAGGGTGTTGGAGACTCAGCCCGCTTTGAGACGAATGGACCCGTTGGTTCGGGAGAGGGAGCGTCCTATGAATTTCCTGGTACTATAACAAATGATAATACTGCACCAGATTCTGGCTATACCCTTGAGATGGTGATCCACCTCGACATCCTCGACCCCAATTACGAACCCTACGACTCGGTCTGGATATCAATGATGATATTCGACATGGACTTCTATCTTCCCGAGCATGCAACCGCCCCTGATTCCGATCTTTGTGACTACTTTAAGAGCTGGTGGGGAAGCGAATGGGGTACAGAACTCAGATGTCTCATACTCGGCGATCCGACAGTTATTGAAGCCTACCAGATACCCGAAGGTAAGAGCATAGTAATCGACGGTCAGTTAGATGAAGAGGTATGGGATAATGCCACCACACTTAGCATCGGAAAGGGTAGTCCAGAGGCAACCGGCTGGTATTGGATGCAGTGGGGCGATACGCTCAATGAGTGGGACGACCCAAGCACCGCGGTTATTAACTTCATACATGATGGTGCCGACCTTTACCTCGGCATCGTATCGGATGATTCATCGGTCTGCGAGTGGGGACCTGGCTGGGAGGCAGATGGCCTATTCCTCTGGATGAGGGACCCCTGGGTCATACCTCCCCCAGCAGAGAGACACGAGGTGAAATTAATGTACTTTGGCAATGAGGTTGGGGATACCGCGAAACTTGAGCTTAGTGCGGCTGTTCCTGCTGGTGCAGTGGAGGGAAGCTCTTATGAACCCCCGGGGACCGTAACGCATGCAGACACCGGTGGGTGCGGTCCTGACCACGGCTATTCACTTGAGCTTGTCTTACATACAGACCTGTGGGGATATGTTGACGGCGATTCTGTATGGATGGCTCCAGTTATATGGGATCTGGACCACTCATCCTGGGATGTATACGCTGATCACTTTTCTGACTATACTAAGATCTGGTGGGGAAGCGAGTGGGCGGCTACAGACTTTGATAGATATTATATGTATAGGCAGGTATATCTCTCTCCAGTTGTGGGTATATCCGAAGACGAATCTTCACCAGGTGTATGTTTGCTTCACCAGAACGCTCCAAATCCATTCAGCAGGCTGACTGCTATAAGATACGAACTCCCGGCAAAGACGCACGCCGTACTCAGAGTGTATAACCTTGCCGGGCAGTTGGTTAGGACACTGGTTGACGGTGAAGCCGATGCAGGAGCACACACAGTCGAATGGGATGGGACGATGGATGACAATTCGAAGGTCGCCAATGGTGTATATTTCTATCAATTAGTGACCCCGACGTACAGCAAGACGCACAGGATGCTGGTTGTGAGGTAACCTTTTGTGGGGGGACCCGCCATTCAGTAGATAGTCATAAGGTTGGTAGAGACAGTCATCGACGCAATATGTCTTAGAGTCTACTCAGTTTCCTCGGTTTATTGGGCTACTTATGAAACTAGGCACTAAGCAGTAGGTTATAGTCGTTTTGTCTTAGAGTCATTGGGTCTTTGTGTCTTCGAGTATCTGGTCTTCAGTCTTTGGTCTTGGGTCTTCTTTTATCCTTTGGAAGTCCATAGTGCTTAGTGCAAGTAGTGTAGGCAATATAATAAGCCTAAACATGTTGCTTACATTTCCCGATGGTAGCTGAATTTAGGTAGCCGTAACTTTTAAGTTTCGGAAAATAAGATTAGAATCGGATTTTCTATTCGCAGACTGAAGTCTGCGGCTACCGAATCTGAACCCATCGCGTAGCTTGGTGGGGGTTGTCCTGCGTTCTTTTCCTGAGAGTAATTCGTAGGGCAAGGCTTTCAGCCTTGCGGTAAAGCAAACCTGAAGGTTTGCCCTACATTATTTTACTTAAAGCAACCAGTCGCCTACCTATTGACAGATAGAAAATGAACTTGTGCCATTTTACCAGTCGGTAGAGAGGAAAATACTACGGCTCTCATGCGGTTTGCACTATACATAATATCAGCGCTTACATTCCTGGGCAGTTCCCTCTGGTCGGGAGTCACAGGTAAGATAGCTGGCAGGGTAGTCGATCCCGAGACCGGATACCCACTGCCAGGAGTTAATGTAGTCATAGAGGATACAAGGATGGGAGCTGCCACCGGTGTAGATGGGAGCTTTACGATCTTGAATGTGCAACCCGGTATATACGAAATCACAGCCTCTATGATTGGTTACGAGTCAAAAAAGATAAGAAATGTCAGGGTGACCTCTGACCTCACAACTCGGGTCAACTTTGATTTAAGGCAGACAGTTATCGAAGGAGAGGGAATTACAGTTGTTGCAGAAAGACCCTTGATACAGATGGATCTCACCTCAACCGAGTCATCGCTCAGTTCTGAGAACATAGACCAGATGCCTGTAAACGAATTCAAAGACCTTATAAAACTACAGGCTGGAGTCACTGTAGGGAGCGGTGGAGAGATACACATAAGGGGTGGAAGGTCTGACGAGATTGCATATTTGATTGATGGCATATCTTTTACAGACCCATTCTCTGGTGACATGCTTATGGAGGTGGAGAATAATGCCGTGCAGGAGATGAAGGTAGTCAGCGGAACTTTTAATGCAGAATACGGTAAGGCGATGTCCGGAATCGTAAACATCGTTACAAAGGAGGGTAGTAGAGAGCTATCGGGAGAGGTAACGCTTTGGACTGGGGACTATGTGACAGAAGATGAGGAGGCGTTTCCTAACATAGATAATATTAGTCCTCTTGCTAATTACAATATAGAAGCCAACTTGAGTGGACCAATAGGTAAAACCATTAACTTCTTCCTCTCTGCGAGGTCATATAGAAATGACGGCTGGCTGTATGGCGAGAGGATATTTGACCCTGGAGATTCATCCAATTTTGAATCCTCCGACTCTTTGAACTGGTATATTGAGAGTACAGGAGATGGCAAATACATTTCGATGAATAGGGAGGAGAAGAGGTCTTTCTATGGAAAACTATCGTATCAATTCTCGCCCTCCTCCAAACTCAGGTATACATTTATGCATGAGGGCGTGGAGAAGAGATCATACAGGCACCTTTTTAAATACAATCCAGACGGCGCTCCAGGAGAGAACCAGAAGTCCTTTATACATATCGCCACCTACAGCCAATCTTTAGGTGCAAAGACCTTCTTCAATACGAGGCTCTCGTATTCGACTAAGGATTACCGCTCTTACGTATACGAGGATTCCCTTGATGATAGGTACGTCAACCCCCAGCTTTTGAATCGAAATGCATATGCATTCCATACGGGTGGCTGCGACATGTATCACTATTACCGCAATACCGAGAGCATATCCGGGAAC
>CAZRTU010000123.1:0-5825 GCA_964603075.1 uncultured bacterium | reverse complement strand
GGCTAAATTTCGGCAGAGTAGCCAAGCATTCCCTTATTTTTTCTTTCTCTTCTTTTTTCAGTAGTTTAATTTTCTGTAGATGTTCTGGTGTAGCCATACAGGCAAATCTATAAGAGACGGTGTGAGATTTGGGTAGCATCTCCATCACTTGTCCTATGTCTGTACCACTCTCGGTCTTGAACAATATGTAGTCTCCTTTGGAGATTCCGATGTCGGGCGCCTTTACAATCCTGGTCTCCTGTTCACCACAGCTAACCTCTAAAAGCATACGTATCACCTCCAGGATTCTTAGACTTTATTAAATAGCTTTTAATCAGATTAAAATAATATAATAGGGACTTTTAAATCGTCTGTTAATCCAATATAGATATCATTTGGCGTTGATATCGAGAGAGGAAAGTCCCTTTAAAAACATGAAGCGATGTAAGAATATTCTTGCTGACCCCCTATTATAACACAGATTTGTTTATTTGTCAATAAAATTCAGCCTAACTCAGGCAGCTCATAGGAGAGATAATACAATATATTTTCAACAATTACATTGTACTTTAGTGCTATCTGAGACCTTCTTATGACCTTCATGCCACTCAGACTGAAGTGAGGTTGGTTATCCACCAGGTCGATGTCGACATTTCTTACCTGAAGCCCGAAATGTTGGGCAAGCATATCACCATACAGCACATAGAGGGAATTTAGGAAATCCTCCATCGGGATATCCTTTAGCATGCCTATTAGAGACAGACGTTTTTTCAATGGTGAATAAGCAAATTTAACGGCATCCCTTCTGATATTAGATTCTAAGAGACTTTCCACCTTCTCCATACTACCCCCAGAGAGGTTTGCAAGCAATTTGTAGTCTTTCGCCCCCTTCACTTTGAGAAGGCTTTCAACCTCTTCTCTTTTAAGTTTCCTGAATTTGACAATTTTACAACGTGAGATTATGGTCTGAAAGAGATAGTTCGGGTTCGAGGTGGTGAGGATGATAGTGGTATCCAGCGGAGGTTCCTCAAGAGTCTTCAGGAAAGCATTTTGTGCCTGTTCTGTCAACGCCTCGGCATCTTCGATTATTATGAACCTCTTTGCCTTCGTCCTGAATGAAATTGCCTGCCTCAGCTCTCTGACCGTATCTATCTTTATACTACCCTTTTCGCCTGGAGATATCAAAATGAGGTCGGGGAAATTACCCTTTTCTATGAATTTGCAGTTTATACACTCCTCACAGGGACGTTCCTTTTTGCCCTGACAGTTAAGGGCCTTTGCGAAATTTATAGCCACGAGTTTCTTGCCCACACCTTTGGGTCCCATGAAGAGGTATGAGGATGCTATTCTCCCACTGATTATATCATTTTTAATTATCTTTTTTGCAGTATCCTGACCAGTGATTTCATCGAAAGACATATGTTCTTGGTGAAGATTTCTTGTGGTAATTAAGGATAAAGAGACTGAAGACCTAATGATCTAATGACTCACACTGGGCACTAAGCACTGGGCAGTGCGCCTTGAAGTTTATTGGGCTTACTCGGTTTGCCCAGTTAATTGAGTTAATTATGAAAATACCGACTTAAGACAAAAGATCATTGACCTAATAACCAATGACCAAACGACCCTATGACTGTTTTTGTATTGACTCAATGACCCTACAACTCTTAGTGAATAGAGCGTTAAATAGAGATACTATGAGAGAGACAATAGACCTAATTTCTACTTGAGTAGCGTCAGTGGGTCTATAGCACGTCCATCTCGTCTGATTTCAAAGTGAAGTGTGGGCACCGTAACCATCCCTGTGGAGCCAACCTTTCCTATGATTTCACCTTGATTCACCTTCTCCCCGTTCATCACGTTAACAACAGACAGGTGAGCGTAAAGGGTGTGATATCCATTCTCGTGGTCTATTATTATTATGTTTCCATATCCATAGAATCTGTCGGCGTATACAACGGTGCCTCTATGCGATGCAATCACACTTGTTCCTTCGCCCGATATTATGTCTATCCCGTTGTTTAGGAGTTTTGTTCCGTAGATAGGGTCTACAATTGTACCAAATTTTGAGGTGACGGTTCCCATCACTGGCCAGAGAAATTTTTCAACCTTTCCTACCGCACCTCCTTTTGCCATACGTTGAATAAACTGCTCGAGTTCGTCTCTCGACCTTCGCAGTTCATCAATAAATTTTTCGATTTCACTCTCTTTATTTTTGACATTCTTTAATAAATTGCTTTTGGCATCTTTTTGTGAAAGTATCTTTTTCCTGACCGATTTCTCTTCTATCTCCAGAGCTATCAGCTTATTAAGCTCATCCTGGGCTATGTTTTTTGAATTCAGAATCGAGTCTTTGCTCACATAAAGACTGTCCAATAAATCTTTCTCGCATCGGACAAGCTCGTTTAGGCAAAAGACATTCTCTTCTCTCTGTCTGCATAGTGCTACATTTGAAGAAGGAGAAGAATAATATTCAGCATACAGTAGAAATACAGCCACATCGAGATACTGTCTCATCCTATCCGAGGTCTCATTTATGGAGGTCTCATCTCTGCTCAAGAAGTCTATTCCTTCTCTCAACCTTTTCTTCTCTGACTCTATTTGAGAAAGCTTTCTTTTCTGCCTGGCTTCTTCTTTCTCTATTCTTTCAAGCTCCTGTAATATACTACCCTCTTCCTTCTTCAGCTCTTTCAATTCTTGCTGGGTCTCTGTTAGCTTCTCATCCATCTTCCTGAGTTCACCTTCATAATCGGAGGAGAGTAGCAAAATTAATATGAGAAACCAGTACATAACGTAATTATATATTATTTTTTGTTGATTGTCAAGGAAAAATTTGACCTCCAAAGTTCGGTGTGAACAAGGGTCAAGGAGAATATCAGAAGAATTGTGGAATTTTCACTTATCCTATGCGGTCAATGTTAAATTTTGGTTAATTTACAAAAAAAACTTGACAGAATATCAATTTTATGATATGATATATTTAGGGCAATGTCTGTAGAAATCCTCTGGAGATTAAGTGTATACAAAATAATACCTTAGATGAAGGAGTTCGGTTGACTTTTCATCTATTACTTCATAGGCTGTACTTTTTGAATCCATTGAATTCATCACCGGGGTATAGGTATGAAGAGCATTAGGTCCTTTGCTTATCTCGGCATCTTTCCTATCTTTTTTCTGCTCTCTCAAGGTTCTCTTTACTCCCAAACTCGAGAGTATTCCATTATGGGATACGTATATGACGGTATAACAGGTATGGGTTTACCCGGGGTCAATCTAGTACTCGAGGGTACTAACCTGGGGGCGAGCAGTGATCCCGATGGGGCTTACAGAATTGCAGGAATTCAGCCTGGTGTTTATACATTAACTGCTTCAATGATAGGATATAAGGATCGAAGCTATAAGGTGGATTTATCTCGTGAGAGGACAGTGAGGGTGGATTTTTATCTTGAGGAGACTGTTATAGAGATGAAGGGAATTGAGGTGATGGGGGAGAGGCCAATGATAGAGAAGGGTATGACCGCTTCCCAGAGGATAATGGACACCAAGACCCTCGAAGCTTTACCAGTTCATGATGTAAGAAGTGCCCTCACAACAAGAGCAGGTATATCAGGTGAGGGTACCGATATACACATAAGGGGAGGCAGATCTAATGAGATCCTCACCATAGTCGATGGCATGCCAATTAGAGACCCTCTTTCAGGTTCAGCTTTTGGGATGTATCTCCCAATCTCTTCTGTCAGCGAGGTTGAGGCACTAACGGGTGGTTTTAATGCTGAATACGGACAAGCAATGTCAGGTGTTGTGGAGGTGAGATTGAAAGAGGGGGGAGATAATTATAAAGGAGAGATGGAGTTCTCATCGAGCGGGCCCTTTGGCTATACAGAGAACAGTTTTACTCTTCAATTGGAGGGACCTGAAATCCTTGCCAGAAAATTTCTGTCTATATTTGGGATTCGCATTCCTGGAAAAGTATCTTTTTTTTCCAATATCTATGGGAGATTCTCCGATACTTATTTGCCCCATACGAGTGAGCTTTACTCGAGTGTTTTTAAGACTTCCTCTCTTTCCCCAAAGGAGGAAAATACCCTCTCAGGGGTTCTTAAGATAACATGGTCTCCAGGCAATAATCACAAGTTGGGGCTTTCTATCTCGAGGTCTGTTGAGATAAATCAGGGGTTTTACCTTTCAAGGAGCGACTATCCCTTTGCATACGGATATCCCTACAGGTACGAGAATATACTTGACAATTATCCGACATTTACAAGAGACGGTAATCAAATAACTCTGTCATACCATGGTGTACCAGCCTTGAATACATTCTATGATATCAAACTTTCAAGGTTCTTTACTAATCTACATGTTGACGTTGCAGGCAAACACTGGACTGAATATGACGAACTGCTGGACATAGAACCTCCTGGGGACAGCCTAAGTCCTGCCGGTGATGGATTCTGGGATCTGGGAGATGCCCCATACTGGCATGACCACTATGTTGAGGCATACACAGGCAAGTTTGATCTAACAAGAGCCTTGAGCTCTCTCTATAGCATCAAGACAGGTGTGACTTTAGAGACCTCGGATATTCAGTGGATAGACATTCACTATCCCTGGTTTGCATCACCGGGTGGGTTGGGTCTAAATCACGATATTTACGGCGTCAGAGAGGTGGATGGTGCAGTATACTTCCAGAGTCAGATAACCTTCGCGGGAATGATTGCGAATCTGGGAGCCAGGCTCGACTTTTGGGTTCCCGGGAGATATCTCGAGGACGGTGTGAGGAGCGCTCTCGAGGAAGAGGATCTGCCGCCGATAGTGGAGCAGCAGTACAGTACATATCTGGAAGACAATCCAGAGATACCCTTCACCGACTATCATATTAAGACACATCTATCCCCGCGGGTCGGGATATCATATCCTGTTACTGATAGGGATAAGTTTTTCTTCTCTTACGGACACTTCTCTCAACTTCCGGATAGAAAATTTGTTTACTCTAAACTTGGCAGAAGAGCAACCTCTACATATGAACTTGTGGGAAATCCTAACCTTAATCAGACCATTACAGTTTCCTATGAGCTTGGTCTTGAGCATCTCTTTGGCGAGTACCTGAAACTCGTAACTACTGCCTACTATAAGGACATATTCAACTATCCAACTGCATTGAATGTGCCTGCAGAGCCACCAAATCCTGATTTCTGGATGTATTTTAACTCTGACTACTCGAGGTCACTCGGTATAGAGATAACCCTTGAGAAGAAACTCTCCCGGAATTGGTATGCAGACCTTGAATTGACCGTTTCTCAGAGTAAGGGTAGGACGTCAACTGCTGAGGACATATACTGGGGAGGGGAGGAAGAGACCCTCAAGGAGTGGTATTTGAAGTGGGATAGACCCGTCAAATTCTTTGGCTCGATAGGTTACATATTGAACAAGGGTGAGAAACTGCGGGTTTTGGGTTTGACCATACCTGGAGATTTACAGGCTAATTTCTCTCTTTCTATGCAATCTGGAAGGAGATATACCCCAGAGGATATCTTCGGGAATAGGGGAGAGATTAACTCTGCTATTGGCCCATATTGGAACAGGGCTGATGTTGAATTAATAAAGGGTATAGATTTATTTGGGCTGGATCTTAAGTTTCTTTTTGAGTGTAAGAATGTATTTAACCATAGAGATGTATATTATGTATACTCTGTAACAGGAGATGCCTACGAACCAGGCGATCCTCTTCCTCCGTACCTGGATGAAGAGGATATGCTCAACTCAGCAAGATACAGAGAAGGAAGAAAATTGAAGGTGGGTATAATACTTAAGATACAATAATGCACAGAAATATATTTATCTTTTGC